>DASPJI010000409.1:0-13357 GCA_035628695.1 Thermoanaerobaculia bacterium
GGCGGTGTGGCCGGGTCGGCGTCGCGCAGCCCGGCCCAGGCGTCGAGGATCGCGCCGACGTTCTTGCGCGGCTCGAGGGTACCGACGTAGAGCAGGTAGCCGTGGGGAGCGCCCAGCTCCCGCCGCGTCGCCTCGATCTCGTCCGGCGTGCCCGGCTGGAGCTCCGGGTCGATGCCGGGGTAGACCACCCGCACCTTGCCGGCGCACTGCGGGAAGTGGAAGGCGATGTCGTCGGCGGTGGCCTTGGAGATGGTCACCAGGCGGCGCGCCTGCTCGAGGGAGGGCCGGAGGAAAGGGAGGATGCTCCAGCGCACCTTGAGCCGGTGGGCCTCGGGCAGCAGCAGGGTCGTCAGGTCGTGGATGGTCGCCACGGCCGGCAGCGGGCAGCGCAGCGGCAGGGTGATGAGCGGCGACCAGAGGAGGTCGGCGTCCCCGCGGGCGAGACGGCGGGGGAGAGTGAGCTGCTGCCAGAGGACGCCCAGCGGCGCCGGCTGGTGCTCCAGGGCGATGCCCGCGGCCGTCAGCTCCTCGGCCCCGCGCGGCTGCCGGTGGGCCATGCCGAGGTAGTGGAGACCGCCGTCGCGGCCGGCCAGCTCCAGGAGAAGGGAGCGGGTATAGACGCCGATGCCGGTGGGCTCGGGGACGAGGGCGCGCAGGTCGACCACGACCTTGGGGACATCGACGGCGATCGTTGGGCGATCCGGCATGGCGGGCGGATCTTACTGGAGGACCTGGTAGACGCGGGCGTCCCCGGATCGGTGGACGAGGCGGACCGCCTCCTCCCGCTCCCACTCTTCGAGGGCGTCGCGCTTCCACTTCCCCAGCTTGTCCTCGTGGACCACGATGTGGCTCATGCCCAGGGACCGCAGGCGCTCCAGAGTCGAGCCGCCGGGGGCCGGCCAGCAGCAGTTCTCGCGCAGCCAGTAATAGTCGGCCGGCAGGTAGCCGCTGTAGCCGTTGATCATCGGCTTCCAGTGGAGGGTGCCGAAGTACATATAGGAGATCGCCGTCAGGTCGTCCCGCAGGGGCAGCTCTAGGAAGGCGCGGACGTCGTCGCGGCCGGCCAGCCAGTGGTAGACCTCCGGGAAGTCCCGCTCCTGGGGGAGCGGATGGAAGGTCAGGGGCTTGGGAAAGACCTCGATGAGGAGGACGGCGGCGGCAAGGAGCGCGAAGGCCGCCTTCGCCCTCCTCCCCATTCGAGCGAGGAGGGCGTCCAGGGTGCGGCCGGCGAAGAAGGCGATCGAGAGGGAGGCAAAGGCGTAGAAGCGGGCGGTCACCCTCATGCCCGAGAGGCCCGGGATCAACTTGGCGAGTGGGAGATAGAAGACCGGGAAGGTGAGGAGGACGCAGAAGACGGCCGAGAGGAGTAGACCGCGGTGCCAAGGGTCCATGTCCGACAGGCGGAGGGGCCAGTTGCCCCCCCAGCGGCGGCGGAGGAGGAGGGCGAGGAGGCCTCCGGCCAGGAGCCAGGTGGCCGCTTTTTCGGAGGAGCCCAGGCCGAGGCGGCCCAGGGGGCTGGTGCCGGTCCAGGTCCAGACGTCTCCGGCCGCCCAGCCCAGGAGGGCGAGGAGGACGAGGGCGATGAGGGCGGCTTTGCGGACAGGGGAGAGCGGGCGCAGTGGGGCTTGGCGGCGGCGGCGCCAGCCCTGGGCGGCGCCGGTGAGGAGCAGGCCGGTCGCCAGGAGGCCGGGGAAGAGCGAGTTCTCGTTGCGGCGCCAGGACTCGAACCATTCGTCCGTGTAGAAATTGCTCGCCGAGGGGGTGACGTAGCTGACGGTGGTGGCCGAGTTGAGCCGGATCTCCAGGGGGTTGCGCTCCAGGCCCAGCTTCCGCGCGCTCTGGAGGTAGGGGATGTTGAGGAGGACGAAGACCGCGGCGGCGACCCCGGCGGCCGGGGCGGCCACCCGCAGGATGCGGCGCGGCTCGATCCGGATCTGGGGAAGGCGGCAGACCAGGATGGCCAGCATCGGATAATGGATCATGTAGGCGAGATAGCTCCCGCCGGTCACGTGCAGGACATAGAAGAGGACGAAGAGCCCCGCCCGCTTCCAGGTGGCTTCGGCCAGGAGGCGGTCCCAGGACCAGAGGGCCAGAGGGATCCACTGGGCGAGGAGGACCTGGATGTGGCTCATCTGGTCCCAGCGGAAGGAGGAGAAGGCGAAGACGCAGCCGCCGAGGAACGCCGCCGTCCGGGAGAGGCCGCTGCGCCGGAAGACCCACCAGGTGGTCCAGCCGCAAAGGACGAAGGAACCGAGGAACAGGGTGTTGAAGGCGGCCAGGGGATTGGGGAACAGGCTGGTGAACGACGCGAAGAACGCCGCCGGCCCCAGGAGGTGGTCCGAGTAGGTGATGGTGGCCGGGGCCGGGAAGAAGATGGGCGCGTTCCAGAAGTCCGGCAACCCCAGCCGGAACTGGTGGGCCCCCCATTTGAGAACCCAGAGGTTGAAGACCGGGTCCCCCGGGTTTGGCGGGATGTGGCTGCCGAACAGCCGCCAGATCGGCCGCAGGTAGAGCAGGGACAGCCCGAGATACCCCAGCAACGCCACGGCGTGCGCCAGGCGGTCGGAGGCTGGATCGGCAGTCGTCGAGGCTCTTTCTTCCATTGGGGCGGGGCGTATTCTAGAGGCAGGCCCCTGGATCTTGTATGGTTCCCCCCTGGAATGCCGAACCGTGTCCTCTCAGCCGTCTGCCTGGCCCTGCTGCTCCTCGGACTCTCCTGGAGCCTGTACAAGGCCCACGTCCCCCCGGGCCCCCTGGGAGAAGAGGCGACGCACGTCCTCCTGACCGAGAGCCTCTGGCACGATCGCGACCTCACCTACGATCACCGGGACCTCCTCCGTTCCTACCGCATCTGGAACCGGGGTCCCAAGGGCCTCACCCTGATCAGCATGGACGGCGGCCGGAGCATGCACTTCGGCGAGCCCTTCGTCTACGCCCTGGCATCCCTCCCCTTCTACGCCCTCCTCGGAGTCCAGGGCCTCCTCGTCTTCAACATGGGCCTCTTTCTCCTCTGTCTGGCCGCCTGGTGGTTCTACCGAGAGGGGGCGTGGGGAGGAGGCCCGGTCGGCCCGGCGCAGGCGACTGGCAGCGTGGGGGACAGGGAGGGCGGAGCGCACACGAAGGAGCCGAGCAGGGCCGATCCGGGCCTCCTCCCCACGAGGGGGCTCCTCCTCGCCGCCTCCTTCTTCGCCTCCGCCGCCTTCGCCTACGTCTTCCGGCTGGAGCCGGCGGTCTTCACCATGGCCTGCCTCTTCCTGCCGCTCGTCCTCTGGCAGGCCCTGCGCCGCCGCTCTGCCTGGAGCACCCGGGACCACCTCCTCCTCGCCGGAGCCGGCCTCCTCCTGGGGGCGGCCTTCCTGGCAGCCGGCCCCGCCGCCCTGCTGGGGCTCCCCATCCTCATAGACATGGCCCTCCAAGGCCGCTGGAAAGCTCTCGCCGCCATCCTGATCCCCGCGCTCCTGGCGGTCTCCCTCGCCTCCGCCGCCCAGCGGCGCGCCACCGGCACCTGGAGCCCCTACCAGGCGGTCCAGCGGAGCACCTTCACCGACGAGTTCCCGGTCGAGAGCGCCCGCGACCTATGGCAGCTCCGCCTGGGCGCGCAGCCGGGCCCCTGGTCGGCCGGCCCGGGGCAGGACGCGAGCCCGCGCCTCCTGGGCCGCAACGCCTGGTACTTCCTTGCCGGCCGCCACACGGGGCTCCTCCCCTACTTCCCGTTCGCCCTGCTGGCGCTGGCCCTCTACCTCGCCGGACCCAGGGACCGCTCCCGCCATCTCCTCCTGGGGGCCGTAGCGGCCTACTGCCTGCTGATCCTGCTGCTCCATCCCCTGGACTGGCACGGCGGCCCGGACGCCCTGGGCAACCGCTCCTTCGCCCTGGTCTATCCGGCGCTCCTCCTGCTGCCCCGGTGGGACGCGTGGAGCCGGACCTCCCGGCGCGCGCTCATCCTCCTCCCCTTTGCCGCCGCGGGGATCTGGACCCTGCCGGCGGTGGCCATGCCCATCCCCTCCCTGGCGCATGAGGCGACGCCCCAGAACCACGTCCGCGTCCCGGCCTTCCAGGCGCTCCCCCTGGAGCTGACCCTGCTCGCCGGCAACAGCATTGCCGGCTGGTCGGCCCGGACCTGGGGACAGGCGATCTGGATCGTGCCGCGGCACAACTTCTACGTCGACGAGCCCCATCCCAACGGCGTCTGGGTGCGGGGCGCCTCCAGCTCCGACGTGCTGATGGTCTCGCCGGTCCAGGTCGACCGGGTCCGGCTCGTCGCCTTCTCCCTGTCGCCGGAGAACCTCCTGACCCTGGAGACCAACGAGGAGGAGGTTCTGGTCTTCTTCGACAGCGAGCCCAAGCGCCAGGGGACGCGGATCGAGCTCGCGCTCTCTCCCGTCGCCCGGGACCTCGGCTTCTTTGCCTCCTCTCCCCAGGACTTCGTCTACCGCGTCGCCGTGACCACGTCCGACGGGCTGGTGCCGGCCCGCCGCGATCCCCAGAGCCCGGACACGCGATATCTGGGCACCTTCCTCGACTTCACGGGCGGCGGCCTGTAATCTCTCCCACCGTTTCCCCGTTTCCGAGAGCACGACCATGAGTGAGCCCCCCCAGCCTCTTGTCCATGAGGTCCTGCAGCAGATCCGCTCGGGCGTCCGCCAGCGCCAGGCCCAGGTGGCCACCGTCACCGCCGGCACCGAGGAGGCGCGGCACAAGCTGGTCGAGCTGACCTCCAAGGAGTACATCCAGGAGCCGATGGCCCTCTCCCCCCGGCCGGTGCTCGGGCGCCTCCTGGTGTTCTCGCGCAAGGCCATGTTCCACCTCTTCATGAAGTGGTTCATGCGCCCCGTCCTCGAGCAGCAGAACGGCTTCAACCAGACCGCCAGCCGGCTGCTCCAGGATCTGGTGCAGTCGCAGGAGGCGCTGGCCAAGCAGGTGCGGGACCTCTCCTCTAAGGTGGACTCGCTGGAGCGGCGGCTGCGCGAGGATTCCGCGGACGCGAGAGACCGCTGACATGTCGAAGCGCATCGTGATCACCATCAACCGCGTCCCCTTCGCCTACGGCGGGGCGGAGATGCTGGTCGAGTCGCTGCGCGACCAGCTCGTGCTGCGCGGCCACGAGGTGGACGTCGTCGCCGTGCCCTTCGCCTGGTCGAGCCGCACGCAGCTCCTGAAGAGCGCCCTCTCCTGGCGCCTCCTGGACCTCACCTCCGCTGGGGGGCAGCGGATCGACCTGGTGATCGCGACGCGCTTTCCCTCGTACGTGGTGAAGCATCCGAACAAGGTGGTCTGGCTGATCCACCAGATGCGGCAGGTCTACGACCTCCTGGGGACGCCCTACAGCGACTTCCGGGAGGACGAGCCGCGGGACCGCCAGGTCATCGACGGCATCCGGGCCATGGACCGGCGGACGCTATCCGAGGCGCGGGCGGTCTACACCATCTCGGGGAACGTGGCCGAGCGGTTGAAGCGCTTCAACGAGGTGGAGGGGACGCCGCTCTATCCGCCGCCGCGCCTGGAGGGGAGATACCACGAGGGGGACTTCGGCGACTACGTCTTCACCGCCGGCCGGCTCGACCGCCTCAAGCGCTTCGACCTCCTGATCCGGGCGCTGGAACACACGCAGGCGCCGGTGCGCTGCCGCATCGCCGGCGAGGGGCCGGAGCGGGGCAAGCTCGAGGAGCTGATCGCCCGGCTCCGGCTCGGCGACCGGGTGGAGCTCCTCGGCTGGGCGAGCGACGATGCCATGGTCGAGCACTACGCCGGCAGCCTCGCCGTCTTCTATGCTCCCTACGACGAGGACTACGGCTACGTGACCGTCGAGGCGTTCAAGAGCGGCAAACCGGTGGTGACCGCCGCCGACTCCGGCGGCGTCCTCGAATTCGTCGAGGAGGGGAGGAACGGCTTCATCTGCCCGCCGGACGCCCCGAGAGAGATCGCCGCCCGCCTCGACACCCTTTATAAGGACCGGGAGCGCGCCCGCAAGATGGGGCAGGTGGGGATGGAGACGGTAGCCGGGATCGGGTGGGACGCGGTGATCCGGGGGCTGGTGGGGGAGTAGGAGGGCCTGAGCCTTCCCGCCCGCCGTTCCCCATTCATGATCCCGAGTGCCCCCGTCTCCGTACCCGTGGAGACGGGGTTCATTCCTCCCGGGGCAGCCGTTGCTCCGCGAGAGATCGCCGTCCTACCCCGGGAAAAGTTCGTTCTATCCGAGGCAAGGCCATCATCCCGAGGGGGAAGACGACCGTACCCGCGGGGTGATCGCCGTACCCGCAGGGATGACCTCCGTACCTCGGGTAGGAAGGCCGTAGCCGCGGGGATGGTGTCCGGCTGCCCGGAGACGGCCTTGTTTCGGCGGGTAGGGCCTTTCTCTCCGGGTACCGTCTTCGACTTCCGTGGATCGCCTTCGTTTTTCGGAGATGCTTGCGGTTTCACCCAGCTCTCCCAAGAAGCAAGCGGCCTATGGGGCCTAAGGGGGGGACGGCTGCTACAATCCCGCCTCCCCCTCATGCGCGTCGCCTATTTCAGCCCTCTGCCCCCGATGCGCTCGGGGATCGCCGACTACAGCGCCGAGCTGTTGCCGGCCTTGGCCGCGCACCTCGACCTCGAGCTGTTCGTCGACGACGGGTTCAGGGTGGACCCGGCGCTGGCGGCCCGCTTCCCGGTGCGGGGGCACCGCGCGTTCCCGGCCCTCCGGGAGGAGGGACGGTACGACGCCGTGGTCTACCAGATCGGCAACAACGTCGATTACCACGCGGGCATCTACGAGATGCTCCTGCGCTATCCCGGGATCACCGTGCTCCACGAGTACGTGCTCCACCACCTGGTGCGGGGCATGACGCTGGTCCGGGGGGACATGCCCGGCTACGTGGAGGAGATGCGCTATGCCTATGGCCGCACCGGTCAGGCCATGGCCCGGCGCAGCCTCGACACCGGCATCCCCCTCGACGTCTGGACCTACCCGCTGTTCGAGCGGGTGGTCGACGCCAGCCTGGGGATCATCGTCCACAACGACTGCACGGGACGGCGGGTGCTGGCGAGCCGGCCTCTCGCCCCGGTCGCCCGGGTGCCCCATCACCTGAGCCTGGGGGAGGCGGAGGGCTCCGGGCCATGTCCCGCGGAGCTGCGGGCGCGTTTCGGCATCGCGCCGGACGCGTTCGTCGTCGGCTCGTTCGGCTTCATCACCCCGGCCAAGCGGCTGGACGTCAGCCTCCGCGCCTTCGCCCGGCTGCGCCGCGAGGTCCCGGACGCCGTCTACCTGCTGGTGGGGGAGACCTCCCCCTACTACGACTTCGCCAGCCTCCTCACCCCCGAGCTCTCGCCGGGGGTCGTGCAGGCCGGGCGGGTGGAGATCGGCGACTTCCTGCGGCTCATGCAGGTGCCCGACGTCACCGTGAACCTCCGGTACCCCTCGGCCGGCGAGACCTCCGGCACCCTGATCCGCCTGCTAGGGGCCGGCAAGCCGGTGATCGTCAGCGACACCGGCGCCTTCTCCGAGATCCCCGACGACTGCTGCGCCAAGGTGGACCTCGACGAGACCGAAGAGGAGCTGCTCCTGGCCTACCTGCGCCGCTTCGCCCTCGACGAGGGCCTCCGCCGCCGCACCGGCGACAACGCTCGCCGCTACATCGCCGCCCATCACACGCTGGAGGGCTCGGCGCGCGGCTACGCGGACGTCATCCGGCAGGTGGTGGAGTCGGGCCGGCCGCCGTTCCGGCCGGCGCCGCCCCTCCTGCCGTATCCGCCGGAGGACCTGTTGACCGAGATGGTGAGCGACGTCACGGCCGAGGCGGTGGACCTGGGCGCCGACGAGGGGGACGAAGAGATGATGCGCGAGCTCGCCGGGACCTTTACCGAGTTGGGAATCGTTCCGCGGCGTCCGGCCGGCCGGGAGGCGGGCCGGTGAGGCGCCTCCTCAAGCCCGGGCTCTTCCTCGTCTTCCTGGCCCTCGCCGCCGGTCACGTCCTCTATTGGTATGGCGCGCGCGAGCGGCCGGCGGTGCCGGACCGCGACGGCCTGCCGGCCCGGCTGATCGCCTCCGGCGCCTACGAGGCCTGCCTCTGGGCCCCCTACCCGCACCAGAACGTCGGCGAGTTGGGTGAGTCGATCGACGACGGCGCCGCCTGGCTCGGGGCCGCCTCCCGCATGGCCGGGATGCCGCCGCCGGTCCTTCCCTCGTTCGGCCCGTTCGCCCTGCCCCCCTCCCACGAGATCGCCGCCTGTTCCGACCTGGACGGCAACCGCTACATGGCCGTGGCGCGGGTCTATCCGGCCCTCGGCTTCGTCGCCCGGCTGGCCGGCCGCATCGCCGGCAACCCCTGGCTCGCCGGCGGCGACGCCTCCGAGGTGGCGGGCACCGGCGAGCAGGTGCTCGAGCGCCGGGTGCGCGTGGAGTGGCGGGACGGGCTGTGGATCCTGACCTCCGGCGAGCCTCCCGGCCGCGACGAGATCCCGGCGTCCGCGCCGTCTGGTGCTCCGGACGGCGACGGGACACCGATCCTGGGGATGCTCTCGCTGCGCCAGGAGGTCTCCCAGTTCCCCCGCGGCGACTATCGCCTGCGGCGCCTCGCGGACGGCGACCTGGAGCTGGCCCTCGACGGGGCTCCGGACGGCCTCGGCCAGCAGCTCCTCGCGCTCGACCTGGCCTCCGTGGCTCCCAGGGAGGAGAGCCCGGCGCTGCTGGCAGTGGCGGGCCCGGCCTGGCCGGCGGACTCGGACCGGCCGCTGCCGCCGGCCGCCTTTACCCTGTTCAACACCCGCGACGGCATCAAGGTCAACCTGCTGGAAGACCTGCCCGGGATCGCCGTGCTCCACCCTCGGGGAGAGGAGCGCTGGACGCTGCCCGGCCAGCAGGTGATCCGCCTGCTCGCCCGCGGGCTGCCGAAGGGGAATGCCGCCGGTTGGGACATTGTTGCCGTCGATGCCGCGAGCATGCGGAGAGCCAGGGCCCTCGCCCCGCGTCTCTCCGCCTTGGTCCCACCGGATGCAACCGGCGCGGTGGGATCGGATGGGCGCCTGATCCTCGGCCTCTGGTTCCAGCCACGGCCGACCCAGCAGGTGGTCGGCCGGGTCCGCCGCGTCCTCCAGAAGATCCCTCTGGTCGACCGCGAGCAGGTCCGGAAGTGGCGGGACGGGGAGATTCTCCTCGATCCGCTGACCTCCTGCCGCCAGGTGACGCTCGCGGCGACCGAAACCCCCGCCTCGTTCCGTCTCCGGTTCCACCGGTGCCAGGGAGAGTAGAGTCGCCGTCTTTGGTTGACAGCGGGGGCGGTGATCCCTTAGCCTCCACGTTTGCCCGGTTGAATGAGGTGAATTGGTATGAAAATCTGGCTCGATCAGGTACGCGATGAGCCGTTCAACTGGGACGAGACTCAGACTGTGCCGTTGGAGGCCCTGGAGCGTCCCGAGCTCCTGGAGCTGGGCCCCGTCTCCTGGCGGGGTCAGGTGGTGTCCGCCGAACCCGGGTTCTTCCTGCGGGGGCGGCTCTCCTACGACCAGACGCTGAGCTGTAACCGTTGTCTGAAACCGATCGTCGAGAGTGCCGGCTCGGACGTGGAGCTCCTCATTCTGGTGGAGCCCCAGCCCGGGGCGGCGGGTGGTGAGCACGAGCTGCAGGAGCGGGACCTGGGCGTCTACTATGTGGACGAGGAAGAGGTTCTGGAGACCGATCCGATCCTGCTCGAGCAGCTCCAGCTCAACATCCCGATGAAGCCGCTCTGCCAGCCCGACTGCAAGGGTCTGTGCCCCAACTGCGGGGCGGACCTGAACGCCGGGCCGTGCTCGTGCGAGGAGACCTCGGTCGACCCGCGCTGGGCCGGATTGGCGGCCTTGAAGAGCCGGCTCGACGGCGAGCAGGGCTGAAAGAACCCGTAGAACGACTCGAACAACAGAGGCTACGACCATGCCGAATCCGAAGACCCGCCATTCGAAGGCCCGCCGCGACAAGCGCCGGGCGCACGACGCCCTCGCCCGGCCGACCACCTCCACCTGCCCCAACTGCGGCGAGGTCAAGCTGCCGCACCGCGCCTGCGGCCACTGCGGCCACTACCGCGGCCGGCAGGTCGTCGAGGGCAAGGACGCACAGTAGCCCTGGCAGAGCGCCCTCACCCCCAGTCCTCCCCGGGGTGAGGGCCGACGCGCCGGCGTCAGGGGCTCCCCGGCACCGTCTGCGCTAGAATCCGCTGGCCAAGCCGAAAGGTTCGCCGAGTCCGAGCATGCCGATCGCGGTAGATGCCATGGGTGGGGACTTCGCGCCGCAATCCGCGGTCGAGGGGTCTTTCCGCGCCGCCGCCGAAGACGGGGCCTCCATCCTCCTCGTGGGGGACCGCGCCCGCGTCGAGGCGGAGCTGCGCCGCCATGGCCATCTCGATGGCTTGCCGAACGGCGGCCGCATCGAGGTCGTCCACGCCGAGGAGGTGGTCGGCATGGACGAGCCCGCCATCTCCCCGATCCGCAAGAAGCGCCGCTCCTCGGTCCGCGTCTGCGCCGAGCTGGTCAAGCAGGGACAGGCCCAGGCCATGGTCACCGCCGGCAACACCGGCGCCGCCATGATCTCGGCCAAGATGGTGATCGGCACCGTCGCCGGTGTCGACCGCCCGGCCCTCGCCGCCGTGCTCCCCAACCTCAAGGGCAAGACCGTGCTCCTCGACGTCGGCGCCAACGTCAACAGCAAGCCGCTCCACCTGCGCGAGTTCGCCGTCATGGGCCATTTCTATGCCCAGGCGGTGCTCGGCACCGTGTCGCCGCGCATCGGCCTCCTCTCCATCGGCGAGGAGGAGGGCAAGGGCACCGACCTCACCCGTGAGGTCTTCAAGGTGCTCAAGAACACCGGCCTCAACTTCGTCGGCAACGTCGAGGGCAGAGACGTGTTCAACGGCGAGGTGGACGTGGTGGTCTGCGACGGCTTCGTCGGCAACGTGGTGCTCAAGAGCGCCGAGGGGGTGGCCGAGCTGGTGGGCCGCATGCTGCGCGAGGAGCTGGAACGCAACCCGCGCACCAAGAGCGGCTACCTGCTGGCCAAGCCCGCCTTCGACCGCTTCCGTTCGCGCACCGACTACCGGGAGTACGGCGGCGCGCCGCTCCTCGGGGTCAACGGCGGCTGCCTGATCGGCCACGGCCGCTCGAACGCGCGCGCCATCCAGAACGCCATCCGCCGGGCGAGCGAGTTCGTCGCCGCCCGCCTCGACAGCAAGATCCGCGACAAGATCGCCGAGCTCCACAGCCAGGAGGCGCGGCTGCTCGGCTCTCCCCAGGAGGCTTCCGCCGGATGACCATCTCCCCCGACAGCAGGATCGCAGGCCGCACCGTCGCCTTCGTCTTTCCCGGCCAGGGCTCCCAGAAACCGGGCATGGGCCGCGCCTGGGCCGAGGCCCGCGCCGAAGCCCGCCAGACGTTCGAGGAGGCCGACCGCGTCCTCGGCTTCCCCCTCTCGCGCCTCTGCTGGGAGGGTCCGGAAGACGAATTGGGTCTGACTGTCAACACACAGCCCGCTCTGCTCACTACTTCTGTGGCGATCCACCGTTGCCTCCAGGATTCGCCGCTCGCGGCCGTGGCCCACGCCGGCCACAGCCTCGGCGAGTACTCGGCCTTCGTCGCCGCGGGCGCCCTGGACTTCGCCGACGCCCTGCGCCTGGTGCGCCGGCGCGGCGAGCTGATGCAGGAGGCGGTGCCGGTCGGCGTCGGCGGCATGGCCGCGATCATCGGCCTGGATACCGACGCGGTGACGGCGATCGCCCAGGAGTCGGGCACGGCCGGCGAGGTCTGCGCCGTGGCCAACCTGAACGGGCCGGGGCAGACCGTGCTCGCCGGCCACAAGGGGGCGATCGACCGCGCCGTGGCCCTGGCCAAGGAGCGGGGGGCGCGCAAGGCGACGGTCCTCGCGGTGTCGGCGCCGTTCCACTCGCCGCTGATGCGCCCGGCACGCGAAGGGATGGCCGAGCTGCTGGACAAGACGACGTTCGCCGATCCGCGCGTGCCGGTGGTGAGCAACGTCGACGCCGCGCCGGTGACCACGGGCGCCGCCGCGCGGGACGCGCTGATCCGCCAGATCGACAACCCGGTGCGCTGGGTGGAGTCGGTGGTCTGGATGGCGGAGCAGGCCGGAGTCGGTGCCTTCCTGGAAGTCGGGCCGGGCAACGTGCTGTCGGGGCTGAACCGTCGTATCGTCACCGGCGTGGTGACCGCCGGCCTGGCGGAGCCCGACCAGCTCCGCAAGCTGCTGGAGGGTGGCCCCGAGGAAGGCAAGGAAGGCAAGGAGGGGAAGGAGTGATGTTCAGGCTCGACGGCAAGACGGCCCTGGTGACCGGAGCTTCGCAGGGGATCGGCGAGGCGATCGCCCGCCGCCTAGCGGCGCAGGGGGCGCGGGTGGTGCTGGCCGCGCGCAACGAGGAGAAGCTGACCCGGCTGGCCGGGGAGATCGAGGGCGCCGCTGGCTCCGGTGGTGCCCGGCCGCTGGTCCTAGACGTGTCGCAGCCCGAGACCTTCGGCGAGCGGCTCAAGAGCCTGCCCGAGGACTACCAGGCGGTCGACATCCTGGTCAACAACGCCGGCATCACCGCCGATAACCTGTTGGCACGCATGTCGCTGGAGGATTGGGAGCGGGTGCTGCGCACCAACCTGACCGGCGCCTTCGCGTTGACCAAGGAGGTGGTCCGGGGGATGATGCGCCGGCGCTGGGGACGGGTGGTCAACGTCTCGTCGGTGGTGGGCCTGATGGGCAACGCCGGCCAGGCGAACTACGCCGCCTCCAAGGCGGGCCTCATCGGGTTCAGCAAGTCGCTGGCCCGGGAGCTGGGGAGCCGCAACATCACGGTCAACGTGGTGGCCCCCGGCTACATCGAGACGGCGATGACCGGCGCGCTGGGGGACGACCAGAAGAGCGCGCTCACCGACTCGATCGCGTTGAAGCGGCTGGGCACCGTGGACGACATCGCCTGGGCGGTGCTCTACCTGGCCAGCGAAGAGGGGGGCTACGTCACCGGACAGGCCCTCAACATCTCGGGCGGCCTCTACATCTGAGGTCCGGAAACCGCGCGGAGCCGCTGTTTCGGCATTGGACTCCGCCATTGTCTTTGTGTTAGAACCGCAGTTCGTGCGCGCTCCGCGCGAACGCAGAACAAGGAGGGAATCATGGGAGTACAGGAGCGGGTCAAGTCCATCATTGTGGAGCAGCTCGGCGTCGATGAGGACGAGGTGTCCCTGGAGGCCAGCTTCACCGATGACTTGGGAGCCGATTCTCTGGATATCGTCGAGCTGGTGATGGCCTTCGAGGAGGAGTTCGGGATCGAGATCCCCGACGAGGACGCCGAGAAGCTGCAGACGGTCGGCGACGCCATCACCTACATCCGTCAGAACCAGGGCGAGTAGGCGCGGC
>DASPJI010000410.1:0-5036 GCA_035628695.1 Thermoanaerobaculia bacterium
CCACGCTGCCAGTCGCCTGCGCCGGGCGCCCCTCCCCTCGGGCCCCCCGGCGCGGTTCCGGAGCAGGATTACTTCTTGTAGCGGACGCGGACGCCCTGGGCGAGATCCTCGGGCTTCATCTTCTCGAGGTTCTCGATGTTGTACTCCCAGATGAGGGTGTTCCCCTGCTTGCGGGTGGCATTGTGCTCGACCACCTCGAAGGGGGCCTCGATGCGGTAGGCGAGCCGCAGGCCCTTGAACATCTCCGCCACCTGCTTCTTCATCTCGGGGTCCATCTCCCCCATGGGAGACTGCTGCTCGGCCTCGGCCGCGGGGTTCACGGTCTTGCTGGTCAGCAGGATCGTCGCCCCCTCGTCCTTCACCTCGAGCCCGCCGAACGGGCTGTCGAAGGGATTCTCCGGACCGGGCGCGGCCTGCCCCT
Organism: Thermoanaerobaculia bacterium; assembly: GCA_035628695.1. Classification (GTDB taxonomy): domain Bacteria; phylum Acidobacteriota; class Thermoanaerobaculia; order Multivoradales; family UBA5704; genus DASPJI01. The sequence continues at coordinate 422 of DASPJI010000410.1, forward strand.
GAGCGTCCGTCTTGCCGGGGAGCTTGATGAGCGCCAGCTTCGAGACGTTGTCGAACTCGAAGCCGAGCCCCAGGTCGAACCCGAGCTCCTTCTCGGCGAACGTGTTCTCGACCAGCTTGACCCCCGGTGGCAGGCTCTTGCGGAACTTGTCCATCTCGGCGTTCATCTTGGCCTTGTCCGGGCTGGTGCCGGTGGACTTGAAGCTCTTCTTGAGCTCGGCCAGCTCCGCGGGGGTGGGATCCCCCTCCTGCCCGGCCATCTGCCGCTGCATCCTGGCCATCATCAGGACCATGGGCTCCATGTTCACTTTCATGGCAAAGCCGGCCTTGCCGGACAGGTCCTTGTTCAGGCTCAGCTTGTTCTCGACGTCGAAGCAGCCGGTCAGCGACAACGCGGCAACGCAGGCCAGCACGATCCGTTTCATGGGTCTCCCTCCTTCTGAAAGGCCAGTCTAGCGCAGGGTGGGGGCGGGGGAGAGGGCGGGATTCGTCCGGCGCAGGCGACTGGCAGCGTGGAAGGGAGGGAGGGGGAGCGCACACGAAGGAGCCGAGCAGGACGAATCCCGCCCTCCCCCCCGGAGGGGGGCCTCAGTGCGTGCGCGCCTGCTCTTCCATCTTCTGGGCCTGATAATGAGCGACCAACGGCTCGATCAGCGAGTCCAGGTCCCCCTGCAGGACGCTGGGGAGCTGGTGGACGGTGACGCCGATGCGATGATCGGTGACCCGGTTCTGCGGGAAGTTGTAGGTGCGGATCTTCTCGGACCGGTCGCCGCTGCCCACCATCTTCCGGCGCTCCTCGGACATTGCCGACTCCGCCTTTTCGCGCTCGATCTCGAGAATGCGGGCCTTCAACACTCGTAGCGCCTTGGCCTTGTTCTTGATCTGGCTGCGCTCGTCCTGGCAGCTCACCACGATGCCGGTGGGGAGGTGGGTCAGGCGCACCGCCGAGTAGGTGGTGTTGACCCCCTGGCCGCCGGGGCCGGAGGCGCAGAAGCGGTCGATACGCAGGTCCTTCTCGTCGACCTCGACCTCGACATCGTCGGCCTCGGGGAGGACGGCGACGGTCACCGCCGAGGTGTGGATGCGGCCGGAGGCTTCGGTCTCGGGGACCCGCTGCACGCGGTGGACGCCCCCCTCGTACTTGAGGCGGCTGTAGGCGCCGCGCCCCTCGACGATGGCCGAGACCTCCTTGACGCCGCCGACGCCGGACTCGGAGAGGTCGATGACCTCGATGCGCCACCCCTGCTGCTCGGCGTAGCGGCTGTACATGCGGAACAGCTCGGCCGCGAACAGGCTGGCCTCGTCGCCGCCGGTGCCGGCGCGGATCTCGAGGACGACGTTGCGGCTGTCGTTCGGGTCCTTCGGGGTGAGCTCGCGGCGCAGGTCCCCCTCGAGGCGCTCGAGGCGCTCCGCCAGCTCGCGGCGCTCCTCATGGGCCATCTCGAAGAGGTCGTCGTCCTTGCCGAGGCTGGCGAGGAGCTCGTCGTTCTCCTCGATCTGGCGCTGGACGCTGCGGTACTCGCGGAAGAGCCCGACCACGTGCGCGATCTCGGAAAGGGTCCGGTTGGTCTCCGCGTAGGCCTTGCGGTCGGAGAGCAGGGTGGGATCGGTGAGCTTCTGGGTGAGCTCCTCGTGAGTCTTTTCGAGCTGGGAAAGCTGTTCGAGCATGGACTTGTCCTCAGAGATCAGGCGCCGAGGGCCGCGGCGGCCGTCGCAGCGGTGGCGGCCGCGGGAGGCGCAGTGGCCTCCGTCACGGCGGCCGTGCCGGGCGCCGCCTCGGGCAGCAGCCCGTCCTCTCGCAGCGCCTCCTCCAGGGCGACGATCGCCACCTCCAGCATGTCGTCCGTGGGCTCCTGGGTCGTGATCCGCTGGAGCGCCAGGCCGGGGGCGACCATGGCCGAGAAGAGGGGCAGGCCGCGCAGGCGGGCGGTCAGCCGCAGCACCTCGTACGAGAGGCCGGCGACCAGGGGCATCAGCAGCAGCCGGCCGCCGAACTTGATCAGGAACGGCGCGTCCTTGGGGATGAAGGCGAACAGGACCACCGAGACCAGCAGCACGAACAGCAGGAAGCTGGTGCCGCAGCGCGGGTGCAGCCGGCTCTGGACGCGGGCGGCGTCCACCGTCAGCGGGCCACGGGCCTCGTAGGCGAAGACCACCTTGTGCTCGGCGCCGTGGTACATGAACACCCGGTGGATGTCCTTCATCCGCGAGATGGCCAGGATATACAGCAGGAAGATGACCCCCCGCAGGCCGCCGTCGATGAGGTTGAAGGCGACGTTCGAGAGGGGGCCAAAGACGAAGCGCTCGGCGAGCTGGGTGCCCCACAGCGGCAGGAGCAGGAAGACGACGACGCCGAGCCCAAGCCCGGTCACCATGGCGCCGGCGATCGCCAGGCCCGAGGTGTCCGCCTTGCCGTTATCCCCGGGGTCCTTCTGCTTCATCTCCTCGGGCATCGCCTCGGCGGCCGAGAAGTTGAGCGCGCGGATGCCCAGCGCCAGCGACTGGAAGAGGACGGCGCACCCCCGCAGGATGGGGAGCTTGAGGATGGGGAAGCGCCGTCCCCACGGGTTCACCTTGCCGCGCTGGAGGGCGAGCGAGCCGTCGGGGCGGCGCACGGCGATGCCCCAGGCGCCGGGGGAGCGCATCATCACCCCCTCGATCAGCGCTTGGCCACCGACCAGCAGCTCGCTCTCCGGGCTCTTGCTCGCTGACATACCGTGGACTCCCGAAGGGCCCGCCGCCTCTCGGTCCATGGGACGGCGAGGCGGCGGCGCGGCTCAGGCGCGCTTGGCGCCCGCGTACCGGCGGTTGAAGCGCTCGACGCGGCCCGCGGTATCCAGCAGCTTCTGCCGGCCGGTGAAGTACGGGTGGCAGTTGCTGCAGACTTCCAGGCGCAGCTCGTCCTTGGTGGAATGGGTGTCGAAGGTGTTGCCGCACGCGCAGTGCACGGTCACCAAATTCAGGGTCGGATGCATGTCTTTCTTCACGGCCTTGCTCTCCAGGTGGAGTCGGTCTCGGAATCGCAGAGGGACTTTTGCCCAAGAACCCGGAAGCCTACCCGAGGACGGCATTCTTTTCAAGGGTTGCGGGCCGGGGCTCCCTCCGGCGTTCTATAAGCGCTTGCGGGAGTGGAAAATTCCGGAGGGCCCCTCCCCTGGACCCGGCAACCGGCGGGCGGGCACTGGAGAGAGTAGAGGCTGTGCTCGGCCTCGATTCTGAAAGGAGACGTCGATGAAGAAGCCCCTCACCAAGCTCGTCTTCGCCCTGGCCCTCTCCACCGCCGCCCTGGTCACCTCGGCCCAGCCCTCTCACGCCCTCTACTGCGGGCAGAGGCCGGGCTGCACCTTCCAAGGCGTCTTCGACTACGGCGGCGCCATCTGCTGCACGTACGACTGCAACGGCCTGACCCGGATCGGCCCGTGCCAGCAGGTTTGACCCCACCTTCAGAAGGAAGGGCGCCGGTCTCCCGGCGCCCTTCGCGCGTTCAGAGGCGAGGCGGAGGGCCTCCTCTTACGGGACCACCTCGAGCAGGACGTTGCTGTAGGTCCAGTTGTAGGACGGCACCTCGTCGGCGATCCGCCCCTCCGGGAAGCCCATGTCGAGGAGGAAGACGTCGCCGTCCTTGAAGGTGTGCTGGCGCACGTTGGGGACGCTGGTGAGGGTGGTCACCTGGTTGGAGCCCAGGTCGGTGATGGTGATGGTGTTGACGCCGCGCCCCATGTCGTAGTCGTTGACGATCCGGTAGGTGCGGCCGGGCACCGCCTGGAAGGGCTGCTCTATCCGCAGCTTGTCGGCGTGGCGCAGGCCGATGCCGTGGCGGCCCAGGACGGTGTACTGCTCCGGGCCCCGGAAGAAGAGCATGCCGGGCATGTCCAGGTTGCGGTTGATGACGAACCAGTAGATGAGGTGCTTGCCGTCCGCGTCCCCGATGTACCAGTCGCCCACCGTGATCTCCATGGTCAGCCGCAGGCGGGTGAAGGTGCCGACCGGCGCGTTGACGCTCAGGCGGCCTACGGGGTTGGCGCGCGTCGGCCGGTGGACCACGCCGTTGGCCGTGAAGCAGATGGCGCCCGCGCCGCAGGTCGGGTTGGGGTTCGGGTTGGAGCCCGGCACCCGCAGGGCCGAGTCGCCGTTACCCGCCGGGCCGACGAAGGCCACCTCGCCGTTGGCGCTGTTGGCGAGCATGGCGTACGCGTAGTACCCCTGGGTGCAGCTCACCGTCGCCCGCGCGTCGCTCACCCCGGTCCCGGGGTCCACCAGGCCGCCCAGGGCGTTGGCGAAATAGCGCTGGGACAGCGGCTTGACCTGGATGGTGGCGGTCGAGCCGATGGGGGTGCCGTCCGCCCGTGCCAGGGCGATCGTGCACTGCGCCGCCTGATGGGCGAGGTTGACCACCGCGATGTCGGTGGTGCGCGTGCCGGCGGAGAGCAGCCCCAGCAGGGTGACCGCCCGGTTCGCCGGCACCATGTTCTCCGAGGTGAGCACCGGCAGGTAGACGCCCATGCCGCCGGTCTGGCCGACGCCGGCGAGGCGCGCCGCGTAGCGCAGGGAGGCGGGGCCGGTCAGCTCCATCAGGCCGCGGAACGTGTCGCCCGGCCGCACCAGCAGCGAGCGGC
>DASPJI010000411.1:0-7524 GCA_035628695.1 Thermoanaerobaculia bacterium
GGCCTACCTCCTCCTGGAGCCGCAGAATCTCCTGGTACCTCTCCCGGCAGGCGGGGCAATGCTCCAGCAGATGGGGGACCACCTCGGCCACCACCTTCTCGTGCTCCAGCCCTCCAGAGAGCAGCTTCGCCAAGTCCTCGATCAAGATATGAGCGTGCTCCAAGAGATCCTCTCCTCCAGCCGGCTTGCCGGTCAGTCGCTCCTCACTAGCTTTAGTTACCGTGCACGGCTAATCCGTGACACCCACGGCAAAGAAAGAGAGGGGCCGGCCCGGAGACCGGCCCCTCCCCCGGATCAGCTCTTGGGGCCGGCGATCACACCCTCCCCTCCGGCGGCGTGGATGCCATCAGGATCGATCGACACCCCGGCGTCGCCTCCGGTGCTGGGAGGAGCGGGCGGCGCGGCGTTGCGGCCATCGGGGTCGATGGACGCCCCCTCCTTCTCGAACAGCACCTCGACGTGGCTCCACAACCGCGAAAGCCAGTTGTCCATCGAGGGGACCGTCAGCGGCTGGGCCTGCAGAGCGGGGACGGCCAGGACGGCGAGGAGGGCGGCGAGCACGAGGGTACGGCGGGGGGATTGCGAAGACATGGATTCCTCTCTTCCGGGACGGATCTCCGGCGCCGGCACCACGCCAGCCGGGTCCGTCCTCTATAATAGGTTGCCTGAGACGGCAAAAACGCGCACCCCCCTCCAAAGAGATCCCCTCCTTCCTCGCCGCCGCCTCGTCGGTACCTCGTCGGCAAGCGCCGCCCGCGATAGAATGCCGGCGGACATCACGCCAGGAGGCCCCATGCCGGTCAATACGTTGTCGGAGCTGTTTCTAAAGGCCGCCGGATACCAGAAGCCGGACTGCCTTCTCCAGAAGGTCGGAGGTACCTTCCAGCCCGTCTCGACGGCGGAGCTGGTGGACCGGGTCCGGCGCCTCGCCAAGGCCCTCGTCGACCTCGGGGTCCAGCGCGGCGACCGCGTCGCCCTGATGTCCGAGAACGGCCCGCACTGGCCGACGGTGGACTTCGCCACCCTCTGCATGGGCGGCGTGCTGGTGCCCATCTACCCGACGCTGCTGCCCGAGCAGGCCGCCTACATCGCGGGCAACTGCGGCGCCAAGGTGGTCTTCGCCGAGACCACGGCGCACCTCGAGGGCCTCCTCGCCCACGCCTCCCAGCTCTCCGAGGTCCGGCAGTTCGTGCTGATCCGCGGCACCTCGTCCGACCCGCGGGTGATCACCATGGCCGACCTCGTCGAGCGCGGCGCCGGCGTCGACCCCGCCTGGTTCGAGCGCGAAGCCCGCGCCGCCAAGCCGGACGACCTGGCGACCCTCATCTACACGAGCGGCACCACCGGCACCCCCAAGGGGGTCATGCTCACCCACGGAAACATCGCCTCGAACGTCGAGGCGGGCCTCTCCGTGCTGGGGCTCGAGGGGAGCTACACCGCGCTCTCCTTCCTCCCCCTCTCGCACTCCTTCGAGCGGACGGTCGACTACTGCTACTTCCACACCGGCTGCACCATCGCCTACGCCGAGTCGGTGCAGGCGGTGGCGCAGAACCTCCAGGAGGTCAACCCGCACGTCTTCGTCGCGGTACCGCGCGTCTATGAGAAGGTGCTCTCCCGGGTGCAGGAGACGGTGGCCTCCGGCTCGCCGGTCAAACAGAAGATCTTCGCCTGGGCCCAGGGCGTGGCCCGTGAGGCGCTCCCCTATCGGCTGAAGGGCAAGACGCCCGGCGGCCTGCTCGGAGTCAAGCTCGGCCTCGCCGACAAGCTGGTCTTCGGCAAGATCAAGACGCGCCTGGGCAGCCGCTTTCAGTTCGCCATCTCCGGCGGCGCGCCGCTCGCCCGCGAGGTGGCCGAGTTCTTCTGGGGCATCGGAGTCCCGATCTATGAAGGCTACGGCCTGTCGGAGACCTCGCCCGTCATCTCGGTCAACGCCGTGGGCGCGGTCAAGCTCGGCACCGTCGGCCGGCCGATCCCCGGCGTCCAGGTGCGGATCGCGCCGGACGGCGAGATCCTCTCCAAGGGCCCGCACATCATGAAGGGCTACTGGAACATGCCGAACGAGACCTCCGAGGTCATCGACGCCGAGGGCTGGTTCCACAGCGGCGACATCGGCGAGGTGGACAGCGACGGCTTCCTGCGCATCACCGACCGCAAGAAGGAGCTGATCGTCAACGCCTACGGCAAGAACGTGGCGCCGGCGCCGATCGAGAACGCTCTGAAGGCCAGCCGCTTCATCGGCCAGGCCGTGGTCCTCGGCGACCGCCGCAAGTTCCTGACCGCCCTGGTCGTGCCCGACTTCGAGGCGCTGCGCCCGTGGGCCGAGCGGCAGGGGATCGGTGCCAAGGAAAACGCCGCGCTCATTCAGGATGCCCAGGTCCGCGCCCTGATCGGCAAGGAGGTCGAGCAGGTCAACGCCGGCCTCGCCCACTTCGAGCGCATCGTCGGCTGGGAGCTGATGCCGGCCGAGTGGACCCTGGAGACCGGCGAGCTGACCCCGACGCAGAAGGTCAAGCGGCGGGTGATCAACCAGAAATACGGCGACGTCATCGAGCGGCTCTACGGCGAGACCGAGGCGCGCGCCGGCGCGGCCTGAGAAGGGGGGTTGGGGGTGAGCGAGATCTTTCGGCTGGAGGTGGGCGGGGACCGGCTCGCCACCCTCACGTTCTACCTGCCGGGCAAGAAGCTGAACGTCTTCACCCGCGCCGCGCTGGCGGAGCTGGAGGAGCGGATCGACGAGCTGGGCCGGCGCCGGGACATCGGCTGCCTGATCCTCCTCTCCGGCAAGGACGGCGGCTTCATCGCCGGCGCCGACGTCGAGGAGATCGCCCGCGTCGCCGACCCGCTGGAGGCCGAGGCCGGCGCGCGCCTCGGCCAGCGCCTGTTCGCCGCCTGGGAGGCGCTCCCCTTCCCCACCGTCGCCGCCATCCGCGGTGTCTGCGTCGGCGGCGGCACCGAGCTCTCCCTCGCCTCCACCTGGCGGGTGGCGAGCGACCGCAAGGACACCAAGATCGGCCTGCCCGAGGTGCGGCTCGGCATCCTCCCCGCCTGGGGGGGCTCCAACCGCCTGCCCCGCCTCATCGGCATCCCCGAAGCGCTGGAGATGATCCTCACCGGCCGCAATCTGTCCGGCCGCCGGGCCCTCAAGGTCGGCCTGATCGACGCCCTGATCCCCGACGCCCGCTTCCTCGACCACGTGCGCGACTTCGCCCTGGACAAAAGGGACATGCCGCGCAAGGAGGGGAGCGGCGGCGTGGACCTCAAGGAGCTGCTGCTCGAGAAGAACCCGCTGGGCCGCAAGATCCTCTTCGACCAGGCGCGCAAGAAGACGCTGGAACAGACGCGCGGCCACTACCCGGCGCCGTTGCGGGCCATCGAGGTGGTGCGCATCGGCCTGGAGGACGGCCGCAAGGCCGGCTTCGACGCCGAGGCGCGGGCCCTCGCCGACCTGGCGACCGCGCAGACGTCGAAGAACCTGGTCCACGTCTTCGGCCTGCAGGAGGGGGCGAAGCGGGCCAAGGGGGTGCCGGGGGGCGAGGCGCGGGAGGTGCGCCGGGCCGCGGTCCTGGGCGCCGGCGTCATGGGCGGCGGCATCGCCCAGATCATCGCGCAGGAGGCCGGCATCCCGGTCCGCATGAAGGACCTCAACGACGAGGCGCTGGTCAGCGGCATGGCCCACGCCTCCGGCCTCTTCGACCGGCTGGTCAAGAAGCGGCGGCTGGAGAGCGCCGAGGCGCGGCGCCGCATGGCCCTGCTCCTCCCCAGCCTCGACTACTCCGGCTTCGGCGGCGCCGACCTGGTGGTCGAGGCGATCGTCGAGAAGATGGACGTCAAGCAGGACGCCTTCGCCGAGCTGGCGCGCCACGTGCCGGAGACGGCGGTGCTCGCCTCCAACACCTCGTCGCTGTCGGTCGCCGGCATCGGCGCCAAGACCCCGAACCCCGGCCGGGTGGTGGGGATGCACTTCTTCAACCCGGTCCACAAGATGCCGCTGGTCGAGGTGATCGCCACCGACGTCAGCGACCCGGCGGCGGTCAACACCGTCTTCGACTTCACCCGCCGGCTCGGCAAGATCCCGGTGCTGGTGAAGGACGCCCCCGGCTTCCTGGTCAACCGCCTGCTGATGTTCTACTCGATCGAGGCCTACTGGCTGCTGCACGAGGGGCACCGCATCGAGGACCTGGACACGGCGATGCTCGACTGGGGCATGCCGGTGGGCCCGCTGGCGCTGGGGGACGACGTGGGCCTCGACGTGGCGATCAAGGTGGCCCACATCCTGGGCGAGGCGTTCGCGGACCGCCTGCCCCTCCCCCCCTGGCTGAACAAGATGACGGAGAGCGGCCGGCTGGGGGTCAAGAACGGCTCGGGCTTCTACCGTTACGACGGCAAGGAGCGCAAGGGTCCGGACCCCTCCGCCTACGAGGTCCTGGGGGTGCGGCCGCGGGTGGAGAACCCGGACCCCAACGCCCTCGCCGAGCGCATGGTGCTGCCGATGGTCAACGAGGCGGCGCGCTGCCTGGAGGAGGGTGTGGTGCGGAGCGCCGCCGAGCTCGACCTCGCCATGATCTTCGCCACCGGCTTCCCTCCGTTCCGCGGCGGCCTCTGCCGCTGGGCGGACCACGAGGGGCTCCCCCGGCTCGTCGCCACCCTGGAGCGGCTGGAGGTCGCCGCCGGCGAGCGCTTCCGTCCCTCCGACGCCCTCCGGGCCACCGCCGAGGCGGGGGGCTTCTACGCCCGGTTCGGGGGCGGATAGGCGTCCTCTATCGAGGACGGCGGGAGGCCGCCGCCGTCCTCTCCGGGCACCGGGCCCCGGACCGGCCTCCGAGGCTCAAAGTCAAGAATATTCTAGGGTTTACCCGTTGTTAGCCTCTACAGGAAGCACTGGCGCGGCCTTTGCTCTCCTGCTTTCTCCGTGAAAGGGAGGTTACAAATGAATCGAACGATCCGAGCCGTCGCGCTTTCCATGCTCGCGGCCTTGACGATAGGCGGTGCAGCCTTCGCCCAGGATGCCCAGCGTGGGGAGTTCGGCGAAGAGGTGACGGTCAACGAGGTGCTGCTCGACGTCCTGGTGACCGACAACAAGGGCAACGTCGTGGTCGGCCTCAACGAGGACGACTTCGTGGTCAAGGAGGGCGGCAAGCCCGTCGACCTGACCGGCATCACGTTCTACAGCAGCAACCGGCTGACCGAGTCCCCCGAGTCCCTGGCCCAGAAGGGGATCCGGGGCGTGGACACGGCCCCCGAGGACCGCTACTTCATCCTGTTCTTCCAGGACCAGAAGAACGCGGCGTCCGAGGCGCCCGTCCTCCTGACCAAGCAGATGGAGGCCAACCAGCGGGCCCGCGAGTGGATCGGCGAGTTGGGTCTCCACGATCACGTGGCGGTGGCCGGCTACGACCAGAAGCTCAAGATCTACCAGGACTTCACCACCGACAAGGCGGCGCTGGTGCGGGCCCTCGGCCAGGCGATGAAGGGCAAGGAGCTGGAGAGCTGGCCGTCGCGGCAGCAGCAGGCCCAGGGCCCGTCGATCCTGGACACCCTGCCCACGGGCAAGGAGCTGCGCAACCAGACCACCAACATCTATGACGCCATCCGCGTGCTGGCGGAGGCCACCGCCGACATCCGAGGCCGCAAGAACCTGCTGCTCTTCACCCCCGGCTTCGGCGTGGTGCGGACGGGTCAGCTCCGGCCCGACCTCCGGTACTACCCGGACATGGCCGACGCGCTGAACGACGCCAACGTGGCGGTCTACCCGATCGACCTGGTGCCCGAGGGGGCGCGGCCGGCGCTCAACGAAACGCTGAACCAGATCGCCGAGGACACCGGCGGCCAGTACCTGTTCAGCTTCGTCAACTTCATCACGCCGTTGCGCCAGATCGGCGACGAGAACGGCGGCTACTACCTGCTGAGCTACCGGAGCGAGCATCCGGCCGGCAAGTCGGGGTTCCAGAAGGTCGAGGTCGACACGGCCAACCCCCAGTTCCGGATCCGGACCCGCGAAGGCTACTCCTACGGTTCGGGCAAGTAAGCCCGACCCTGGCGGGGCCGCTCCATTCGGGGCGGCCCCGGCCCTTTCCTTCATCCCCCGCTTCTTTGACGTGAGCTTTTGGTTCCTTCTATTTTCAACAGGAGGTTCATGATGCACGCTGTCAGGAAGAATGCCGCCCTCGGGCTGGCCGCGCTCGCCTCGCTCATCGCCTTCCCCTCTCTCGCCGCCCGGGCGCAGCCGCCCGCGGAGCCCTCCGCCGAGATCTCCTCGTCCGATCCGGGAGACAGCCCCCAAGCCCTGCTGGACGTCATCGTCACCGGCGCCGACGGCAAGCCCGTCCTGGGCCTGGAGGCGGACGACTTCGTCCTGAAGGTCGGAGGCAAGCCAGTGCCCGTCCAGGACGTGACCTTCTCCAGCGTCCGGCGGCTGGTGAAGAACACGGGCCTCAACACCGACGAGATCCCCGAGGAGCGGTACTTCATCCTTCTCTTCGAGAAGGACTTTTTGGCGTCCATGACCCGGAATACCCAGCTCTGGGAGCAGAGGAAAAGGGTGCTCGAGGTCGCCAAGAAGTGGCTGAGGCTGCTCGAGCCCAACGACTGGGTGGCGGTGGCCACCTACGACCAGAGCCTCGAGTTGCTCCAGGACTTCACCCGGGACCCCGATGTCCTGATCTCCGCCCTGGACCGCACCCTGGTAGCCAAAGCCGGCGAGCCGAGCCCCGGCCCATCTCCGAACAGCCCCACTCTGGCAGCCCTGCCCAAGGGGAAGGAGTTGGTCGCCCGCACCTCCTCGATTCACGAGGCGCTGGAAGAGATCGCCAGAGCCACGCGCGGTATCAAGGCCCGGAAGAGCCTCCTCCTGATTACCGATGGGATCTCCGAAGGGTCTGGTGGGTCGCGCCAGGTCTCGATGGGCCTCCCCTACCTCGACGCGCTCCGGGAGCTCAACGCCGCGAACGTGTCCATCTACCCGGTGGATATATGGGAGAGGGGGTCTCCTCAGCGCGCGCTCCTCGAATTCGCGGAGGATACCGGCGGCAAGATCACTCCGAGGGTAGGCACGAGCTTCGAAGGCGTGCTGACGGACTCCGCGGCCTACTACCTGCTCCACTACCCGCCACCCCAAACCGGCCGCACCTCGAAGAAGGTCGAGGTCACCACCACCCGCCCGGGCCTGGTGGTCCGGACGCGGAGCGGCGTGTCGCAAGGGAAGGGCTGAGCGGCTGACTACCCACCTACCGCGGCCGAGAGCAGACGGCGCTTGAGGCCGCGGTAGGGCTGGCGGCAGGACAGGAGGTCCGCCAGCACCCGCCGGATGCCCGGGTGGACGCGGGCGACCGGCACCATCCACTGCCCGATGGGACCCTCGAAGAAGAGGCCGCAGGCGCGGCCGGCCCGGTCGAGCTCGCCGGCCAGTTCGGCGGCGAGACGCTCCGGGTAGGCTTCGGGCCTCCCCGCCAGCAGACTCTCCGCCGCCCACAGCCCGGACAGCATCCCATAGCGTATGCCTTCCCGGGTCAGCGGATCGGCGAGAGC
>DASPJI010000412.1:0-5644 GCA_035628695.1 Thermoanaerobaculia bacterium
TGGAGTACCGGGACGGAGTCTGCCTGCACGAGCTGATCGAGGAGCAGGTGGAGCGGACCCCCGGTGCCGTGGCGGTCACGTTCAATGGTCTGGAGACGACCTACCGCGAGCTCAACCGGCGCGCCAACCGGCTGGCGCATCACCTGCGCCGGCTGGGGGTGGGGCCGGAGTGCCTGGTGGGCGTGGTGGCCGAGCGCTCCACCGAGATGGTTACCGGCCTCGTGGCGACGCTCAAGGCCGGAGGCGCCTACGTCCCCCTCGATCCGGGCTATCCGCGCGACCGCGTGCAGTTCATGATCGAGGACGCGGGGATCGGCGTCCTCCTCACCGAGAGCCACCTCGAAGCCGCGCTGCCGCATCACTCTGCGCGTGTCGTGCTGCTGGACGCGGAGTCTTCGTGGGAATCGTTGCGGATCAGCAACCCCGAAGCGGGGGCCCGTCCCGAGAGCCCGGCCTACGCCATCTACACCTCGGGATCGACCGGCCGGCCGAAGGGGGCGATGATCCCGCACCGCGGCATCGTCAACCGGCTGCTGTGGATGCAGGACGCCTATGGGCTGGGGCCGGACGACCGCGTGCTCCAGAAGACGCCGTTCAGCTTCGACGTCTCGGTCTGGGAGCTCTTCTGGCCGCTGATCACCGGCGCGCGGCTGGTGATGGCCCCCCCGGGCGCTCATCAGGACGCGGCCTGGCTGGCGCGCATCATCCACGACGAGGAGATCACCACCCTTCACTTCGTCCCCTCGATGCTCCAGCTCTTCCTGGAGGGGAAGGATCTGGCCACCGCCTGCCGCACGGTCCGGCGGGTGATGGCGAGCGGCGAGGCGCTGCCGTACGAGCTGCAGGAGCGGGCCCTCGAGCGGATCGGAGCGGAGCTGCACAATCTCTACGGCCCCACCGAGGCGTCGGTGGACGTCAGCTTCCACGCCTGCGAGCGGGGGAGCGCCCGGCGCACGGTCCCCATCGGGCGGCCGATCTCGAACATCTCTCTCCACATCCTCGACCGCCACAGCGAGCCGGTGCCGCCGGGAATCCCGGGCGAGCTGCTCATCGGCGGCGTGGGCCTGGCGCGCGGCTATCTGCACCGGCCCGCGCTCACCGCGGAGAGGTTCGTCCCCGATCCTCTGGGGGATCCCGGCGAGCGGCTGTACCGCACGGGCGACCTCGCCCGCTTCCGGCCGGACGGCGCCATCGAGTTCCTCGGCCGCATCGATCACCAGATCAAGATCCGCGGCGTGCGCGTCGAGCTGGGGGAGATCGAGGCGGCGCTCGACCATCACCCCGGCGTGCGCGAGGCCGTCGTCATGGCCCGTACCGAGGGAGTGGGGGAGACGCGGCTGGTGGCCTATCTGGTGGCGAGCGGCGAGGCGGCGCCGTCGGCCGGGGAGCTGCGGAGCTTCCTGCGCGACAGCCTGCCCGAGGCTATGGTGCCCTCGGCGTTCGTGATCCTGCCGGCGTTCCCCCTGACCCCCAGCGGCAAGGTCGACCGCCGCGCCCTGCCCGCTCCCGATTTCGAGGGCGCCAGCCGGGAGACGACGCCGTTCGCGGAGCCGCGCACGCCGCTCGAGGAGCGCCTGGCCGGCATGTGGCGCGAGCTGCTGCGCGTCGAGCGGCTGGGTATCCACGACAGCTTCTTCGAGCTGGGCGGCGATTCCATCCAGGGGGCGATGTTCATCAACCGGTTGCAGGAGGAGCTGGGCCAGATCGTCTACGTGATGGCCCTGTTCGACGCGCCCACCGTCGCCGGCTTCGCCGCCTATCTGGAGCGGAGCTATCCCGTGGCTGTGGTGCGTCTGGGTGGCCGGGCGGCCGGCGACCAGGCCGGGGAGGGCGGGCCGGTGGAAACGGCCGCGGCGCTCGAATCCTTGCATGCCGCGGTGGTCCGGCGCCTCGGCCGGACGCCGGAGGAGCCCGAGGTACCGCGGGCTCTGCCGAAGAACCCGCGGGCGGTCTTCGTCCTCGCCCCGTTCCGCTCGGGCACGACCCTGTTCCGCGTCATGCTGGCCGGCCACCCGCGCCTGTTCGCGCCGCCGGAGCTGGAGCTGCTCGCCTTCCGGACGATGGGGGAGCGCCGGCGCGCCTACATGGGCCGCAACAGCTTCGCCCTGGAAGGGCTGCTCCGCGCGGTGATGGAGCTGCGCGGCTGCGACGCCGACGAGGCCCGCGCCTGGGTGGCCGGTTTCGAGGACCGGGACCTGCCGGTGCAGAGCTTCTATGGCTTCCTCCAGGAGGAGAGCGGCGGGCGGTTCCTGGTGGACAAGACCCCGAGCTACCCCCTCGACCCCGCAACCCTGCGGCGGGCCGAGGAGATGTTCGAGGAGCCGCTCTATCTCCATCTGGTGCGCCACCCCAGGGCCACGGCCGACTCCTACGTCGAGGCCCACATGGACCGGGTCTACGACTTCCCGTTCCCACCGAACGAGCAGGCGGACCTGGTCTGGCTCCTCAGCCACCGCAACATCGTCGAGTTCCTCTCCGGGGTGCCGGCGGAGCGGGTGCATCGCCTGCATTTCGAGGACCTGGTCAAGGCGCCGGGCGAGAGCATCGAGGCGGTCTGCGCGTTCCTCGGGCTGCCGTTCGAGCCCGCCATGCTCGATCCCTACCAGGGGCGCCGCATGACCGACGGCCTCCACTCCGAGTCGCGGATGATGGGAGACCCGAAGTTCCATCGCCACCGCGGCATCGAGGCCAAGGTCGCCGACCGGCATCAGGAGGCCGCCCACCGCGGGCTGCGCGCCGAGACGTTGGAGCTGGCCGCCCTGCTCGGCTACCCGGTGGAGGAGCCGAAGCCGGCGCCGGAGGTTCTTGGCCCCCGCCCGGTGCCGAGGGCTGTCGGGGACGAGGACATCGAGATGGCGCTGTCGTACTCCCAGGAGCGGCTCTGGTTCCTCGCCCAGCTCGATCCGGGGAGCCCGGCCTACAACATGCCGGCGACGGTCCACCTCGAAGGGATCCTCGACGTCCCCAGCCTCGCCCGCAGCTTCGGCGAGGTGCGGCGCCGTCACGAGGTGCTGCGCACCACCTTCCCCTCCGCCGGCGACCGGCCGGTCCTGCGGGTCGCCGACGTCGCCGACATCGCGGGCGCCCTGCCGGTGATCGATCTCTCGGAGCTGCCCGAGACCCGGCAGGAGATGGAGCGCCTCGCCTTTGCGGAGGGTCGGCGGCCGTTCGACCTGGAGCGCGGGCCGATGCTGCGCACCACCCTGCTGCGGCTCGGCAGCGCCGAGCACGCGCTGCTGGTGACGATGCACCACATCGTCTCGGACGGCTGGACCATCGGCATCCTGATCCGGGAGCTGGTGGCGCTCTACAGCGCCTTCTCCCAGGGGCTCCCCTCGCCGCTGCCGGAGCTCCCCCTCCAGTACGCGGACTACGCCGTCTGGCAGCGCCGTTGGTTGGATGGTGAGGCCATGGCAAAGCATCTCGACTACTGGCGCCAGCGCCTCGCCGGGCGGCTGCCGGCCCTGGAGATGCCCACCGACCGGCCGCGTCCCGCCTACCAGACCTTCGGCGGCGCGCGCCTGTCGCGCACGCTCTCCGCCGAGGCCTCGCAGGAGCTGCGCGAGTGGAGCCGCCGGCAAGGGACGACGCCTTTCCTTACCCTGCTCGCCGGGTTCAACGCCCTGCTCCACCGCTACACCGCCCAAGACGACCTGCTGCTCGGCGTCCCCATCGCCAACCGCAACCGCCTGGAGGTCGAAAACCTGATCGGTTTCTTCCTCAACATGGTGGTGCAGCGTACCGACGTCTCCGGCGATCCGACGCTGCGCGAGCTGCTCGGCCGGGTGAGCGAGGGCTTCCTCGGATCGGTGCCGCACCAGGAGGTGCCGTTCGAAAAAATCGTGGAGGCCCTGCAGCCGGAGCGCGACCTGAGCCGCGCGCCGATCTTCCAGGTGCAATTCTCGTTGCAGAACACACCGTCGGCGGCGCTGGAGCTGCCCGGCCTGAAGCTCGAGCTGCTGGAGATCACCAACCGGACGACCAAGTTCGACTTCACGGTCTTCCTGTTCGACAACCCGGACGGCCTCAAGACGACGCTCGAATACAACACCGACCTCTTCGACGCCGTCACCATCGCCCGCCTCCTCGGCCACTGGGAGACGCTGCTCGCCGGCGTCCCCGCGAACGCCGAGCGTCGGCTGTCGGACCTCCCCGTGCTGACGGCAGCCGAGCTCGGCCAGCTCCTCGGTGATTGGAGTGGTCCCGCTGCCCGGCCCGGAGCGTTCCCCGCTCAGACCTGCCTCCACCGGCTGTTCGAGGAGCGGGCGCGGCGCGACTCCAAGGCGGTCGCCGTGGTCTACGAGGTCCAGGAGATCTCCTACGGCCGGCTCAACGAGCGCGCCAACCGCCTGGCGCGCCGCCTGCGCGCGCTAGGCGTCGGCCCCGACGTGCCGGTGGCGCTGTGCGTCGAGCGCTCCATCGACATGATCGTCGGCCTGCTCGGCATCCTGAAGGCCGGCGGCGCCTATGTGCCGCTCGACCCGGCCTATCCGCCGGACCGGCTGACCTACGTGCTGGAGGACGCCCTCGCCGGCAGCCGCGCGCCGGTCCTCGTCACCCAGGAGCGCCTGGCCGGCCTCTTCGGCGAGGAGCTGCATTTCCCCGTCTTGAAGCTGGACGCGCGGCTGGACGCCGACCGTGCCCTGCTGGCGGCCGAGAGCGGTGACGACCTGGAGGAGGCCGGCGGTCCCTGGCCCGAGAGCCTCGCCTACGTCATCTACACCTCCGGCTCCACCGGGCGGCCCAAGGGGGTGCCGGTGACGCACGCCAACGCCGTGCGGCTCCTCGAGGCCACCGAGCTCTGGTTCGGCTTCGGTCCGGACGACGTCTGGACGATGTTCCACTCGTTCGCATTCGACTTCTCGGTATGGGAGATCTGGGGCGCCCTCGCCTACGGCGGCCGGCTGGTGATCGTGCCGCGGGAGACCACGCTGTCCCCCGCCTCGTTCCACGAGCTCCTCGCCACCGAGGGGGTCACCGTCCTCAATCAGACCCCCTCGGCGTTCCGGCAGCTTGTGCAGCTCGACCGGGCCGAGGCGCACCGCCGGCTCGATCTGCGCTGGGTGATCTTCGGCGGCGAGGCGCTGGAGCTGTCGGCCCTGGCCCCCTGGTTCGCCCGCCACGGCGATGAGACGCCGCGGCTGATCAACATGTACGGCATCACCGAAACCACAGTGCACGTCACCTACCGGCCGATCAGTCAGGGGGATCTCAGGACCCCCGGCCACTCGCCGGTCGGCGCCCCGATCCCCGATCTGTCGGTGCACCTGCTGGGGCCGCGCGGCGAGTTGGTGCCCGTCGGCGTCCCGGGTGAGATCCACGTCGGCGGCGCCGGGGTGGCGCGGGGCTATCTCGGCCGTCCCGCCCTGACCGCCGAGCGCTTCGTCCCCGATCCGTTAGCCGGCCAGCCCGGCGCGCGGCTCTACCGCAGCGGAGACTTGGCGCGGCGGCGGCCGGACGGCGACCTCGAGTACCTGGGCCGCATCGATCATCAGGTGAAGATCCGCGGCTTCCGTATCGAGCTGGGGGAGATCGAAGCCGCCCTCGCCCGCCACTCCGGAGTGGCGGCGACGGTCGTGATGGCCCGGCCCGGCGCTTCCGGAGCCGGCACGGGCGCCGACCGACGGCTGGTGGCCTGGGTGGT
>DASPJI010000413.1:0-4841 GCA_035628695.1 Thermoanaerobaculia bacterium
CTCCGGGTAGGAGATGATCGGCAGCTTCTTGTAGTTGAAGAGGTTCTTCGTGAGGTGCCTGAGGGTGCGGAACATGCCGCCGATGACCTGCGGCAGGTAGAGGCGGTCGAGGGCCGACAGCTCCTGCCGCTCGACCTTGACCACACCTTCGGAGACGCGCGTTACGGTCGTCATGCAATCTGTCTCGTTTCAACGATGAACGATGAGGGATGAACGATGAACCAGCGGGATCGACGGCGTGCTTCGTTCCTCGTTCCGTGTTCCGCGTTCCGCGTTCCGGTCACCGGTCGAGCTCCCCGGCGATGATGTTCAGCGAGCCGAGCGCGGCGATCGCGTCGGGAATGGTCTGTCCGGTGATCATTTTTCCGAATGCCTCGAAGATCGTGAAGCAGGGGGGCCTGGCGCGGACGCGGTACGGGTGTTTCGTGCCGTCCGACACGATGTAGAAGCCGACCTCCCCGTTGCCACCCTCGACCTGGAAGTAGGTCTCGCCGACCGGCGGCTGGATGCCGTGCATGATCAGCTTGAAGTGGTAGATGAGCGACTCCATCTCGTTGTAGACCTTCTCCTTCGGGGGAAGGGCCACGTACGGGTTGTCGACCATGACCGGGCCGGGCGGCAGCCCGCGGTCGATGGCCTGCTGGAGGATGCGGATCGACTGGCGCATCTCCTCGAAGCGCACCAGGAAGCGGGCGTAGGTGTCGCCTCCCTCGGCCACCGGGACGTCCCAGTCGTAGGTGTCGTAGCCGAGGTAGGGAGAGGCCTTGCGGACGTCGAACGGCACGCCGGTGGCGCGCAGGCACGGTCCGGTGAAGCCGAAGTTGATCGCATCCTCGCGCGAGATCACGCCGACGCCGTCGACGCGGTCGCGGAAGATGCGGTTCTTCATGATCAGCGCCTCGACGTCGTCGATGTACTTCGGCAGCGTGTTGACGAGGTGCTGCGCGTGCGTGAGGAACGTCGACGGGACGTCGATGGCGATGCCGCCGACGCGGAGGTAGCTCGGCAGCAGGCGCGCGCCGGAGCACGACTCGGCCAGGCCGATGATCTCCTCGCGCGGCTGGAAGAGCCACCAGAAGTTCGTCAGCGCCCCCATGTCGACGAGGTTCGTGCCGATGCAGATGATGTGGTCGGAGATGCGGTAGAACTCCGACAGCATCAGCCGGACGTGCTGCGCGCGGGGAGGCGCCTCGATGCCGAGGAGCTTCTCGACCGTCATGCAGTAGCCGACGTTGTTGATGATGGCCGAGCAGTAGTTCAGCCGGTCGGTGTACGGGATGACCTGCTGGTAGGTGTGCGTCTCCGACATCTTCTCGAAGCAGCGGTGCAGGTAGCCGATCTCGACGTCCGAGGCGACGATGGTCTCGCCGTCGAGCACCGCCATCAGCCGGAAGGTGCCGTGCATCGCCGGGTGGGACGGGCCGATGTTGACCGTCATCCGCTCGAAGAGGTCGTCCTCCCCCTCCGGCAGGTCGAAGTGGGGCTTGTAGATCTTGTCCTCGGTCAGGATCCAGCGCTTGGTCGGGTGGTAGTCCTTGCGCAGGGCGTGGCCGACGAACCCCTCGTGGCACAGGATGCGCCGCAGGTTCGGGTGCCCCTCGACCCGGATGCCGAACATGTCGTACAGCTCGCGCTCGAACCAGTTGCACCCCTTCCACACCGGGATGAGCGACGGCAGCACGGCGTCGTCCTCGCGCAGCGGCACCTTCAGGCGCAGGCGCGTGTTGCGTTGGATCGAATAGAGATGGTAGATGGCCTCGAAGCGCTCCTCCCGGTCGGGGAAGTCGACGCCTCCGAGGTCGAGCATCAGGTCGTACCGCGTCGCCGGGTTGTGCTTGAGCTCCCGGGCGAGGTCGGAGAGGACCTCGCGGCGGACGATCCAGGTCTCCTGGTCGAGACCCTCCTGCCGGGTGATCATCCCCGGGAACTTCGCGCGGACCGCCTCGGCCGCGGCATCCCCGTTGCCGGCCGTCGTCGTCCGGTCAGGCAGTGGCGGCGCCAGTGTGGGCACTTTCGCGGCTCTCCTTTCGGCTCTGGTCTTCTACCTCGGCCTTCCCCTCTGAGGAGGCCAGGGCGGGCTCCGGGTACTCCCGGCCGTGCTTGCGGCGGTCGCGGACGACCTTCTCGCGGAGCTGGAGAATGCCGTACAGCAGCCCCTCCGGCGTCGGCGGGCAGCCGGGAACGTAGACGTCCACCGGGATGATCTCGTCGATACCCTGCATCACGTGATAGGCGCGGTAGAAGCCGCCCGAGCAGGCGCAGGCCCCCATGGAGATCACCCACTTGGGATCGGCCATCTGGTCGTAGATCTTCTTGAGCACCGGCGCCATCTTGTCGTTGATGGTGCCCGCCACCAGCAGCACGTCGCTCTGCCGGGGGGAGAAGCGCACCACCTCCGAGCCGAAGCGCGAGACGTCGTAGTGGCTCGACACCGTCGACATGAACTCGATGGCGCAGCACGCGGTCCCGAAGGGGAAGGGCCAGAACGAGTGCCGCTGCGCCCACTCCTCCAGGTTCTCGAACTTCGTCGTGACCCAGCTCTCACCGATGATGGTTGATGACATGGTCTTATATCCTCGCGCGCGCAGTCTATCACTTGTGACCACCGGTCACAAGCGGAACAAGTAGCTTTGTTTCCTGTTACTTAACGGCGCCGGACCCGCTTATCAGATCATCGGGTGGGATCTCTGGGGAGGGGCGCCGGGCAGGGGACTTCCCCGCTGACTGCAACGCGGCCGGCCCTCCCGGGCATTCCAGCTCCGGGAGGGCGGGGACAGGATCAGGAGGCCGGTGCCGAGGGGGCGGTGCCCCGGTCGACCTCGGCGGGGAGCTGGACGTCGCCCTGGGCGGCGTTCAAGGAGACGCGCAGCGACTCGAGCTGGCGCAGGTGCTCCTTCTGGGCGTTGACGACCTTGAGAAGGACGTCGGCGGTGTCCTGGTCGACGTCGCGCACCATCTTGGGATAGAGGACGTCGTTCTCGTACCTCTCCTCGGCGATGGCGGTTCCCAGGTCGGCGTCCATGCCGCGCACCTGCTCCGACGCGTCCAGAAGCTGGATCGCCAGCTTGTCCTTCTCGGCCGCCATGCGCAGCCAGTTCTTCGCCAGGTTGGGCAGGCCGTCCCGTTCCGCCTGGACGGCGAAGGCCCGGCAACGGGCGGCGCTCGCGGCCTCGGCGGTGAAGCCGGTCTTCAGGTGCTCCTGGAAACGCGGAATCCTCGACACGATGTCCTCTCCTCCTGCTTCACGCTAAGATGCCCCGGCGCGCACCGCCCGCCGGGGAGGGAGCCGTCATTCTATGCAACTCCATCCGGCGAGCCAAATGGTGGCACCCGGTGGAAACTTTGCTCCCTACCTCTCGTAGAGCTTTCCGGGGCCCCTGAAGGCGCCCCCGGCAGACACGCCCCGTGGACAAAGCCCTTTCGCGCAGAGCCATTCTCCTGTGGGCGGCCGCCCTGGCCGCCGCGCTGTTCCTGGCGCTGTCGCTCCTGTCGATCCCGTTCGTCAGCGTCTTCGCCCAGGTCATGCTGGCGGGGCTGGGCCTCCTGGTCTTCCTCTGGCTGCTGGTCGGGTTCTACCGGGCCTTCCTCTGGAAGGTGGGCCGGCGCCTCGCCTTCTCCTACTTCCTGATCGGCGTCCTCCCCATCCCGATGGTGCTGCTGCTCCTGACGGTGGTCTCCTATCTCCTGGCCGGCTTCTTCCTCGGCCACCTCTACCGCGACGCCGTCGAGGAGGTCCAGGTGGAGCTGGAGCAGGCGGTCCGCGTCCGCGCCGAGGCCTTCGCCCGCACCGGCGCGGTCCCCGAGGAGCCGGCCCCGGAGAACATCATCTTCGGCTACTACCGGAACGGCCGCCGGGTGGGAGGCGATCCCTCGATGCCTGCAACAATGCCCGCGGCCTGGCCCGCGGGGATCCGCTCCGAGGGCCGGCGCGGCGAAATCGCCGACGGCGAGCCGGCCCTCCGCTTCTACCCCGCGCGCAACGGCGACCCGACGCTCGCGGCGTCCGCCGGAGAGGCGGGGCGGGGGGTGGTCGCCCTGTATGCCGGCGACCTGAGCGGCGAGGTCAGCCGGCGGGCGGGCCTCTGGGTGGAGATCGAGAAGCCGGGCGAGCTCGACCTGGAGGTGGTGAACCTGGCCATCGGCGAGCACCGCATCCCCCTGCAGCGGCTGGGCGGCATGGGCCGCGGCGCCGACGCGGAGGCCGAGAAGTTCATGAAGCGGCTCTCCAAGGGGGAGCGGTTCTGGGACGACTCCCTGCTCTCCTGGGTGGAGGTCTCCGGCCCGCTCATCGATCCCGGCAGCGGCAGAATGCTCTCCGAGTACGTGCCGGCGGTCCTCTCCGGCACGCCGCGCATCGTCGCCAGCCACCTCTTCACCGGCTCGTCGGTGGACACCGCCACCTGGGGGGCGCTCCTGGTGCTCAGCCTGCTGCTCCTGAACGTCTACGGCGTGGCGGTGCTGATGGCGGTGTTCATGATCTTCGGCCTGTCCTACGCGGTGAACCGGCTGAGCCGGGCCACCGAAGCGGTCCGCCAGGGGGACTTCTCGGTCCGCATCCCGGTGCGGCGCAAGGACCAGGTCGGGGACCTCCAGCGCTCGTTCAACCAGATGGCCGGCGACCTCGAGTCCCTGGTGGCGACCGCGACCCAGAAGGAGCTGCTGGAGAAGGAGCTGTCCCTGGCGCGGGACCTCCAGAAGAGCCTCCTCCCTTCGGACCTCCCGTCGGGCCACGGCGCCGCCATCGCCGCCCTCTTCGAGCCCAGCGCCGCCATCGGCGGCGACTACTTCGACGTGCTGCGGATCTCGGAGGGGGTGCTGGCGGTCTTCATCGCCGACGTCTC
>DASPJI010000414.1:0-15759 GCA_035628695.1 Thermoanaerobaculia bacterium
TCGAGGTCGATCTCCTCCTCCCCCAGGCGGATGTTGGCCCCCACCGTGCCGGAGAAGAGGAAGACGTCCTGCAGCACCATGGCGATGCTCTTGCGCAGCCGCGGCAGGTCCCACTCGCGGACGTCGACGCCGTCGACGCGCACCGTCCCCTGGGAGATGTCGTAGAAGCGCAGCAGCAGGTTGGCGAGGGTGCTCTTGCCGGCGCCGGTGTGGCCGACCACGGCGAGCGTCTTGCCGGGCTCGACGCGGAACGAGATCCCCTTGAGCACCGGCTCGTTCTCCTTGTAGGAGAACCAGACGTCGTCGAACTCGATGGCGCCGCGGATCTCCGGCGGCGAGTAGGCCTCAGCCGGCGAGGTGATGGTCACCGGCGTGTCGAGGAGCTTGAACACCCGCTCCGAGCTCGCCATCGCCCCCTGCAGGATGTTGTACTTGTCCGACAGGTCGGCGAGCGGCTGGTAGAAGCGCTGGGCGTACTGGAGGAAGGCGATCAGCGCGCCGATCGACACCGCGCCGGAGATCACCTCGCCGCCGCCGAACCAGAGGATCAGCCCGAGCCCCAAGGCGGTGATCAGCTCAACGCCGGGGTAGAAGACCGCGTAGTAGAAGATGGCGCGGACGTTCGCCTCGCGGTGCTCGTCGTTGATGCGCTGGAAGTCGCGGTAGACCCCCTGCTCCCGGTTGAAGAGCTGCACCACGGCCATGCCGGTGATGTGCTCCTGGAGGAAGGAGTTGATGCGCGCGATCCGGACCCGCACGTCGCGGAAGCTGTCGCGCACCCGGCGCTTGAACCAGAAGGTCAGGAGCAGCAGCAGCGGCACGATCGAGAAGGTGACCAGCGCCAGCCGCCAGTCGAGCCAGAAGAGCACGCCGACGATGCCGGAGAGCATCAGGATGTCGCCGAAGATCGCCACGATGCCCGACGAGAACATCTCGTTCAGGGCGTCGACGTCGGTCGTGACCCGGGTGACCAGCCGGCCGATGGGGTTGCGGTCGTAGAAGGAGATGGGCAGCCGCTGGAGGTGGCCGAAGATCTCCTGCCGCAGGTCGCGCATGATGTACTGCCCGATGAGCTGCATCACGTAACCCTGGGCGAAGAGGAGGACGAAGGTGAGGATCAGGCTCGCCAGGTAGACCAGGGAGACGGCCGCGACCCCCTCCAGCCGCACCGCCGCCGGGTCGATCCCGCGGGCGAGGAGCAGCTCCCCGATCTGCCGGCTGACCGCCGACACCTCCCCCTCCGCGCCCTGGGGCTGGATGAAGAGGTCGAGCGCCACCGCCATGGCCAGGGGGCCGACGAGCTGGAACAGCGACCCGAGCAGGATCAGCCCCACCGCGCCCGCCGTCATCCACCGGTAGGGGCGCAGGTAGGCCAGGAGGCGCCGCATCAGGCGGGAGTCGTAGGCTTTGCCGAGGACCTCCTCCTCGTGCTGTCCGGCCGTCTCGCTCACGGGGGTACGATATCAAACCGCCTCCAGCCACGGTTCGGGACTGCTTATGTCTTTTCCTCTATACCCTAATGGTGTAGACTGCGCTCCAGCTCTCGTAGCCAGACTTCTTTAGGGGTATGTCGCATGCCGCCGACGCTGAACCAGCTTCTGAAGGCTATGGTCGATCAGGGGGGATCGGACCTGCACGTCACCACCAACACCCCCCCGCAGGTCCGGGTGGACGGTGTCCTCAAGGCGCTGAACCTGCCGCCGATGACGCCGTCGGAGACCAAGCAGCTCGCCTACTCGATCCTGACCGACAACCAGAAGCACCGGTTGGAGGAGAACCTGGAGATCGACCTCTCCTTCGGGATCAAGGGGCTGGCCCGCTTCCGGGCCAACATCTACCACCAGCGGGGCGCCATCGCCGCGGCCTTCCGGCAGATCCCGTACGAGATCCGCACGTTCCGCGAGCTCGGGCTGCCGGCGACGATCGAGAAGCTGTGCGAGAAGCCGCGCGGCCTGCTCCTGGTGACCGGGCCCACCGGCTCGGGCAAGTCGACGACCCTCGCCGCCATGATCGACAAGGTCAACCGCGAGCGCGCCGAGCACATCGTCACCATCGAGGACCCGGTGGAGTACCTGCACAGCCACAAGAAGTGCATCGTCAACCAGCGGGAGCTGCACGCCGACACCCACAGCTTCGCCAACGCCCTGCGCTCGGCGCTGCGGCAGGACCCGGACGTGGTGCTGATCGGTGAGATGCGCGACCTCGAGACGGTGGAGGCGGCGCTGCGCATCGCCGAGACCGGCCACTTGACGCTCGCGACGCTGCACACCAACTCGGCGGCGCAGACGATCAACCGCATCATCGACGTCTTCCCCGCCCATCAGCAGGGGCAGATCCGGGTGCAGCTCTCCTTCGTGCTGGAGGGGATCGTCTGCCAGTCGCTGCTCCCCAAGGCGGGGGGGAAGGGGCGGGCGCTGGCGATGGAGGTGCTGGTCCCCACCGCGGCGATCCGCAACCTGATCCGCGAGGACAAGGTGCACCAGATCTACGGCATGATGCAGGCCGGCCAGGCCAAGCACGGCATGCAGACGTTCAACCAGTCGTTGGCCGCGCTGTACTTCAAGCGGCTGATCTCGCTGCAGACGGCCCTCGCCCGCTCCTCGTACCCGGACGAGCTGCAGGAGATCATCAATCGCGGCCCCGCGAGCCTCCCCACGATGGGGGTCGGGCCGGAGGAGGCAAGGAGTTAGACCATGCCCAGCTACATTTGGAAAGGCAAGACCCGAGCCGGTCAGCTCCAGGAGGGCGTGCTGCTGGCCGACTCCCGCGACGCCGCGGCGGCGGTCCTGAGACGGCAGCAGATCCAGGTCACCGCGATCCGCGAGAAGGGGAGGGAGGTCAAGCTCCTGCCCCGCCTGCCGCAGAGCATCGGCCAGAAGCGGATCGCCATCTTCACCCGCCAGTTCTCGGTCATGCTGGACGCCGGCCTGCCGCTCGTCCAGTGCCTCGAGATCCTCGGCGAGCAGGAGGAGAACCGGACCTTCCAGACCATCCTCCAGCAGGTGCGGGGCGACGTCGAGCAGGGCATGTCGCTGGCCGACTCGATGCGCAAGCACCCCAAGGCCTTCAACGACCTGTTCGTCAACATGATCGCCGCCGGCGAGGCGGGCGGTATCCTCGACATCATCCTGCAGCGCCTCTCGAGCTACATCGAGAAGGCGGTCAAGCTGAACAGCCAGGTCAAGTCGGCGCTGATCTACCCGGTGGCGGTCATCGTCATCGCCGCCCTGGTGGTGTTCATCATCCTGTGGAAGGTCATCCCGGTGTTCGCCCAGCTCTTCGCGGGCCTGGGCGGCGAGATGCCCTTCCTCACCCGCATGGTGATCGGGGCGAGCAACTTCGTGGCGCGGTTCTTCCCGTTCATCCTGCTGCTGGTGGTCCTCACCTACATGGCGATCACCCGCTACCACAAGACCCACCGCGGCCGGCGGGTGCTCGACGGGCTGCTGCTCAAGGTGCCGGTCATCGGCATGCTGCTGCGCAAGATCGCCGTCGCCCGCTTCTGCCGGACGCTCGCCACCCTGACCTCCTCGGGCGTGCCGATCCTCGAAGGCCTGGAGATCACCGCCAAGACCTCGGGCAACGCGATCATCGAGGACTCGATCATGTCGGTCCGCAAGAGCGTCGAGGAGGGCCGCACCATCTCCGAGCCGCTCGCCCAGACCAAGGTCTTCCCGGCCATGGTCGTGCAGATGATCAACGTCGGCGAGCAGACGGGCGCCCTCGACCAGATGCTCTCCAAGATCGCCGACTTCTACGAGGACGAGGTGGACGCCGCCGTCGCCGGCATGATGAAGCTGATCGAGCCGCTCCTGATCTCGTTCCTCGGCGTGGTCATCGGCACGATCGTCGCGGCGATGTACCTGCCGCTCTACTCGATCCTGACCAAGATCGGCTGACGGCCGCGGACTCTCTACAATAGCCGGAGGCGGTGACCCGCCGCCTCCGGCTCTCATGTCCCAGACGGCACCACCCTCGCGAGCCCCGATGTACCCGCTCTCCCGCCAGCTCCAGTGGTACATCGCCCTGCGCGTGGTGGTGGTCGTCACCGTCCTCCTCGCCTACTCGTTCCTCGGCGTCTACCCGGAGACCACCGGCGAGGTGGGGTTCCGCATCTGGCTCTACCTGGGGCTGCCGTGCTTCGCGGCGACCCTCCTCTACATCGTCCTGCTGCGGCTGCTCCGCGGCAACCCGGGCGTCCACGCCTACATCCAGTTCTTCGGCGACCTGCTGCTGGTCACCGCGCTGGTCTACTCGGACGCGGGCGGCGGCATCCCGAGCCCGTTCTCGACCCTCTACCTGATCATCATCGCGGTGGCCGCGACGCTGCTGCGCCGCCGCGCCGGCGTCATCGTCGCCACGGCGGCGCTGGTGCTCTACGCGCTGCCGGCCCTGTTCCCGCGCCTCCATCTGCTGCTGCGTCCCGGCGACGGCTACGTGCTGCTGCCGTTCGGGCCTGACCTGTTCAACAACCTGGTGGTCCACGGCTTCGGCTTCTATGCCATGGCCTTCCTCACCTCCTACCTGGCGCACAACATCACCCGCGCCGAGCGCGAGCTGGAGGAGAAGAGCGAGCACCTCGCGGACCTCCAGGTGGCGCACCGGGACGTCATCCAGTCGATCGGCAGCGGCCTCATCACCACCGACCTCGACGGGGTGATCACCAGCGTCAACCAGGCCGGCCTGGCGATCCTGGAGCGGCCCGAGACCGGTCTGGTGGGGACGCCGATCCAGGAGTCGGGCCTGTTCTCGGCCGAACGCTGGGGGGAGATGACCGCCGCCAGCGAGCAGCGCAGGAAGCTGCGCAGCGAGGTGGACCTCGAGCGCGGCGGCGACATCCGGCCGGTCGGCTTCTCGATCTCGCAGCTCACCGACGCCGAGGGGACGCAGCGCGGCTACATCGTGGTCTTCCAGGATCTGTCGCGCTGGCGGCGGATGCAGGAGGAGCTGCGGATGAAGGACCGGATGGCGGCGGTGGGCGAGCTCGCGGCCGGCTTGGCGCACGAGATCGGCAACCCACTGGCGGCGATCTCCGGCTCGGTCCAGATGCTCTCCTCGTCGCTCCAGGGGGACCCCGCGCAGAGAAAGCTGCTGGAGATCCTGCTCAAGGAGAGCCAGCGCCTGGACCGCACGATCAAGGGGTTCCTGCGCTTCGCCCGCCCGCGGGAGCGCTCCAGCGTGGCGTTCGACGTCGCGCGCCTGCTGGCCGAGAACTTCGAGCTGCTCAAGAACAGCGAGGAGGTGCTGCCGGGGCACCAGCTCGAGCTCGCGCTCGACCCGCCGTCGGCGCGTCTGCTCGCCGATCCGGACCAGATGAGCCAAATTTTCTGGAACGTCACGCGCAACTCCCTGCGGGCGATGCCGGGCGGCGGCACCCTGAGGGTAGTGGGGCGGCTGACGCAGGACACCTACTGCATCGAGTTCATGGATACGGGACGCGGCATGTCCGAGGAACAGAGAGCGAACCTCTTCCACCCCTTCCAGTCCTTCTTCGACGGCGGCACCGGCATCGGCATGGCCATCGTCTACCGCATCGTCCAGGACCACGGCGGCCGCCTGCACGTCGACAGCCGTCCGGGGGTGGGCACCACCATCAGCGTCGAGCTGCCGGCGGACGCCCCCGGCACCCCGGGAGCCGACGAGCCGCTGTCCCAGACCCTCTCGGCCGTACCCGCGGAGGTGCCGTGATGGCGGCGCGCCTGCTGATCGTCGACGACGAGCAGAGCCTGGTCGAGTTCCTCTCCCTCCTTTTCCTGGGCGAGGGCTACGAGGTGGACACCGCCTCCTCGGCCGAGGAGGCCCGCCGTGCGCTCGAGGGGCGGAGCTTCGACCTGGTGCTGTGCGACATCCTGATGCCGGACGGCAACGGCCTCGATCTGCTCAAGGAGATCAAGGCGGCCAACGGCAACACCGCGGTGATCATGATGACCGCCTACACCTCCACCAAGTCGGCCATCGAGGCGATGAAGCTGGGGGCCTACGACTACATCTCGAAGCCGTTCGACGTCGAGGAGCTCAAGGTGCTGGCGCAGAAGGCGCTCGAGCGCGCCGAGCTGGCGGACGAGAACATCTACCTGCGGCGCGAGCTGGAACAGAAGTACACCTTCAACAACATCATCGGCAAGAGCCCGCGCATGCAGGCGATCTTCTCGATGGTCGAGCGGGTGGCGCGCACCGCCTCCACGGTGCTGGTGCACGGCGAGAGCGGCACCGGCAAGGAGCTGATCGCGCGCGCCATCCACTTCGCCAGCCCGCGCGCCGGCCGCCGCTTCCTGTCGATCAACTGCGGGGCCCTCCCCGAGAACCTGCTGGAGAGCGAGCTGTTCGGCCACGAGCGCGGCGCCTTCACCGGCGCGGTGCGCGACAAGAAGGGGCTGTTCCAGGAGGCAGACCGGGGGACGCTGTTCCTCGACGAGATCGGCGAGATGACGCCGACGATGCAGGTCAAGCTCCTGCGCGCCCTGCAGGAGAAGGTCGTCCGCAAGGTCGGCGGCACGGAGGAGGAGTCGGTGGACGTGCGGATCATCGCCGCCACCAACCAGGACCTGGAGAGCCGCATCTCCACGGGGGACTTCCGGGAGGACCTCTACTACCGGATCAACGTCCTGCCCATCCACCTGCCGCCGCTGCGGCAGCGGCGCGAGGACATCCCGCTGCTGGTCGAGTTCTTCCTGCAGAAGTATTGCCGGCAGATGGAGCTGCCGCCGCGCCGCATCTCGGTCGAGGCGATGGAGATGCTGGAGAGCTACGACTGGCCGGGCAACGTCCGCGAGCTGGAGAACGTGATCGAGCGGACCCTGGCGCTGTCAACGTCCGAGACCATCACCACGCGTGACCTGCCGGTCCACCTGCTCACCCACCGCAAGGCGAGCTCGGACATGATCCATCTCCCGGCGGAGGGGATGGATCTCGAGGCCTACCTGGAGGGGATCCGCGCCCAGCTCATGGCCGAGGCGCTGGAGCGCACCGGCGGCGTCCAGACCCAGGCCGCCGAGCTGCTGAACATGAGCTTCAGAAGTTTCCGCTACTACGCGAAGAAGGCGGGCCTCAAGGGCGGGGACAACGGGGAGTAGGGGGGCGGCGCCCCCTACTCGGTGCCTCCCCCCGCCGCCACGGCCACGGGCTTCTCCACCGCCGGGGCGAGCTCGTGGATCAGCAGGCCGTAGCCGGAGGTCCCCATGAGGAGCTTGCCGTCCACCACCAGGGCGGCGGAGACGTCGCGGGCGGGCACCGGCACCTCGAGGATCCGGAACTTCCTGGCCTCGCGGTCGTAGAGGCGGGCGGTCTCGCCGCTCACCATCAGGGCGGGGAAGCGGGGATCGCCGGTCGGGAGCACCCGCGACGGCTTGCCGGTCAGCTCGACCCAGAGCGAGTCGGGGCCGCCGCGCAGCCAGGCGCCGCCGGGGCCCCAGAGCAGGAGCTGGTCCTGGAGGCGCTGCAGCCGGCCGCCGGACATCGGCGCCGGCGGCGCCGCTACCGGCGTGTTCGCCTTCTCCAGGAGCTGGTAGAGCCCCTTGCCGTCGCTCACCCAGAGGGCGTCGCCGAAGAAGGCGATCGAGCGCGGCGTCCCCTCCTTGAAAGGGCGGGGGACGAAGCGGCCGCCGGCCAGCTCGTAGAGCGCTCCGGCGGTGCGCGCCACCACCCGCTCGCCGTGGATCGCGACCTGCTCGACCCGCCCCTCGCCGAGCTCCTTCAACCGGAACCAGCCGGAGCCCCGGCGCTCGTAGAGGCCGCGCTCGGTGGCAGCGTAGACGCGGCCGGAGCTGGCAGCGAGCTCCAGCACCGTCGGCAGCGGCGCGAACTCCGCCGCCCAGGTGCGCCCGCGGTCCTTGGACACGTAGGCCCCCGACAGCGGCCCGGCGTGGCTCAGCGCCACGATCACGTCGTCGCCGGAGAGGGCGAGGGCGGAGACCCGGGTGTTGGTCATCCCCGCGCTGGAGCGCCGGAAGTTGGCGGCGCCGTCCTCGGAGATCCAGACGCCCGAGCCCTCGGTGGCGAGGATCACCCGCCCCGGCCGGGCCGGGTGGTGGGCGATGGTGTGGATGGCGAGCGCCGGGTCCCCCGCCAGCTTCCAGTTCTTGCCGTCCTCGGAGACGTGGAGGCCGGCGACGGTGCCGGCGAGGAGCCGGCCGTCGGGCAGGGCCGCGAAGCTCGGCGTGCGGCGCTCGGTGAAGCCGTCCTTGAAGCGCTCCCACTTGTCGCCGCCGTTCTTCGACTGGTAGACCCAGCCGCAGGTGGTGGCCCAGATCTCCCCGGGGCGGCCGGGGATGGGGGTCAGGCTGAACACCTCGGAGTCGAGCACCATGCCGTCGAAGATGCCGGCCCAGGTCTTGCCGTCGTCGCCGCTGCGGTAGGCGCGGCGCCAGGTGCCGGCGATGACCGTGCCCGCCTCGGTGTCGACCAGCAGGCTGGTGACCTTCTGGATTTCCGGCAGGTCACCGGTGAGGTAGCGCCAGCTCTCGCCGTCGTCGGTCGAGCCGTAGACGCCCGAGAGGGTGCCGGCGTAGAGGCGCCCCTCGCGGCCGGGGACCAGCGCCAGCGAGTAGACCGGCTCGTCCGGCAGCCCCTTGGCGCGCGACACCCAGCTCTTGCCCAGGTCGTCCGAGAAGGCGACGTGGCCGCTCCCCCAGATCCCCCAGAGGGAGGCCCAGATGCGCGACGGGCGGTTGGGGTCGAAGCGCAGGGCGCTCACCACCCAGCCGGGGAAGGGGAGGGCCGGGCCGGCGTCGGACCAGCGCTTGCCGCCGTTCTTCGACAGGTAGACCTGGCCGGCCGAGGTGCCGGCGAGCACCAGGTCCGGGTCCTCGGGGTGAATCGCCAGGGAGCGCACGTCGGCGCCCCAGAGCGGCGCCGGGCGCCACTCCTTCGCGCTCGCGGCGGCCGCCAGGATCAACAGAAAGAGCGCCACCGCGACGGCGGGGCGGGAAAGGGTCCGGTTACGCATCCTTCGACATCTCCACCTTCTCATCGCGCTCATAGCGCGTTTGAATCACTTCGGCCAGGATCGAGATCGCGATCTCGCCCGGGCTGTCGCCGCCGATCGGCAGGCCGATCGGCGCGCGCAGCCGCACCCCGGACAGATCGAAGCCGAGGTCCGCGACCTCCTGGCGCACCCGCGCGATCTTGCGCCGGCTGCCCATGAGCCCCAGATACCGGAGCCCCGGCAGCTCCTGGCGCAGCACCGAAGCCAGCGCCGCCACGTCGGTCTCCCAGCAGCGGCTGACGACGGCGACGTGGAGGTCGCGGCCGCGGACCGGCGCCAGGAAGTCCTCCTCGTAGTCGCGCCCCACCCCGGCGAGGCGGGTCCCGGCGGGGAAGAGCGCCGGGTCGCGGAACTCCTCCCGGTCCTCGGCGAGCAGGATCTCGAAGCCGGCGAGGGAGCCGGCCCGCGCCAGCGCCTGCCCCACCGGGCCGCCGCCGCAGATCACGAGCAGCGGCGCCGCCTTCACCACGTCGAGGAAGACCTCGGCCATGCCGCCGCAGACCATGCCGGTGGGCTCCCCCTTCACCGCGTCCTCGGTGAAGTAGTAGCGTTTCACCTCGGAGCCGGCCGGCGTGCCGTTCAGCTTCGCCAGGGCATCCACCTTGACCAGGGCCTCGAAGGCGCCGCCGCCCAGGTTGCCGTAGGCCGAGCCGTCCGGCCGCGCCAGCAGCTTCCAGCCCACCTTGCCGGGGGTCGAGCCCTCGGCGCGCACGATCTGGCACAGCACCACCCTGCCATGGAACTGCAAAGACCGTTCCGCCTCCGCCAACACTTCGGGCACGGAGGGAATCGTGGACATACCGGGCTCAGGATAGCACCCGGGGGCGTCCCCCGGCCGCTCCGGCCCTTCGAGATAACGACGGCGGCGGCACCCAGCGGGCCGCCGCGGCGGTGAGGGCGAGCGCCGCGAGCAGACAGCCGGCGATGAAGACGGGCGGCCGGTAGAGGAGGTCGAGCCGCCAGTCCCCCGGCGGCAGCCACGCGGCGACGAACGGGCCGTTGGCGAGCAGGCGCGGAGCCGGCTCGCCGTTCGCCAGCAGGACCCAGTGGCCGTCCTGGTAGACGCTGGAGGCGAGCAGCCGCCGCTCGGTGAGGAGCGCCCGCGCCCGCAGGTGCTGCGGCTCCAGGGACTCCAGGACGACATTGGAGGAGCCCGGGGCGCGGGAGCGCCAGGTCTGGCGCCGCTGCTCCGGGCTCGGCTGGACGAGGGCGCGGGCGGCGAAGTCGCGGTTGCGCTCGAGCCACGTCCCCCAGAGCCCTCCCTGGAAGACCTCCGCCGACGCGGGGAGGAAGAGGCGCGGCAGCGCCCGCGGGCGCTGGTAGATCCAGCCGGCCGGGCTCTGGAAGACCAGGGGGAGCGGCATCTTCACGCCGGGGCGGACGATGACGTAGCGCACCCCGAGCAGGTCGTAGAGCGGGTGGCTGGGCCGCGAGAAGACCGGCGCCAGGAACTGGCGGCGGAGCGTCCAGGTGACGTGCGCGTAGCCGTCGGGGAGCGACGGGTTGTCGATGCGCGCGTCGTTCAGGCCGTAGACCGCCGGGAAGTTGGCGAGGAACGCCTGGCCGACCCCTACCATGCGCCCGTCGGTCCCGTGCAGGTGGTCGAGGAGGAAGCGGATGGGGGGCGTCACCGGATAGGCGAGCCGGCGCGGGGCCGGAGGCACGGCGGGCAGGTGCACCGCCAGCAGCTCGATGGCGACGACGGCGGCTATCGCCCAGGGAAGCGGCCCCCAGGGGAGCCAGCGCCGCCGGCCGGCCAGCAGCAGCGTTGCGGCCGCGAGGGCCACGGCGCCGAGCTGGAGGGCGAGCCAGCGCATCTGCTCGTCGATGATCATCCGCGGGTGCTCGGGGTGCGGATGCCCGAGATAGCCCCAGGCGATCAGGGCGGCGACAACGGCCATGGCTCCGATCACCGGCCAGCGCTTCCCCTCCCCCCGGCGGCGACGCTCCACCTCGCAGGCGGCGAGATAGGCCAGGCAGAAGCAGACGAGCAGCAGGATGCGGTGGTGGCGATGGATGGCCGTGGCGCCGATCACCGGCAACTGACCGGCCAGCCGCTCGAAGCCCGGCGGCTGGGCGATGAGGGCCAGGCCGGCGAGCAGTGTCAGGCCGGCGAGGCGCTCCTGCGGCAGGCGATCCTTTCCGAAGAGGGAGAGCAGGGAGAGCAGCGCCAGCAGCAGGGTGGCGCTGCCGGCGAAGCCGCTCGCGTCCTCGATGAGGTTGTCCAGCCCCCAATACGGGAAGTCGAAGCGGCCGAAGGCCCGCGGCGCCGCCACCGGCACCAGCCGCTTCTCCGCCCGCTCGCGCCAGCGCTCCAACGTCTCCGGCTTTTGCAGCTCGCGCCACAGCTCCGGCAGCGGCTTGAACGACAGCTGGTAGGCCACGACCGCCCCCCGGTTGGTCTTCGGCAGATAGTCCTGGATGGGCAGCAGCACCGGCGCCACCAGGAAGCCGGCCAGAATCAGAGACAGGGCGCAGCGGCGGAGGAGGGCGAGCGCCGCCGCCCGGTCCTGCCTCCACCGCTCCAGGCAGCGGGCGAGGAGGAAGAGGCCGGTGAAGGCGAGGGCGTAGACGAAGGTCTCCGGGTGGCCGCCGAGGAGGAGCGAGGCCGCGGCGAGCGTCAGGAGGAGGTGGTCGCGGGTACGGCCGGACTGGTCGCAGCGCACCACGGCGTAGAGGGCCAGGGGGAGGAGCGCGGCGGAGTTGGCCATCGGCCAGCCCAGCCAGAGCATGAGGAAGCCGCCGAGGCCGAACGCCAGGCTGCCGCAGAGGGCGGCCGGCTCTCCCAGCCCCTGCCGTCGCAGGAGAAGAAAGAGGAAGACCAGCGCCAGGAGGACCCGCAACGCCGCGGTGATCCCCACGGCGGACCAGAGATCGAAGGGATAGGCGAGGAGGACCAGCGGCTGCAGCACCTGGGCCTGCGGGTCGCCGAGCAGCGGCATGCCGGCACCGGTGCGGGAGCTCCAGAGCGGCCACCGCCCTTCGCTCACGGCCCGGCGCACCTCCAGCAGCCAGGGGGCGATCTGGTGCACGAGGTCGCCTTGCATGGCGATGCCGCGCGGCTCCGGCGGCGGGAGGTGGCTGAACGGGATGTTGATCCGCAGGTTGTCGAGCGGCAGCAGGACCCCGCCGCCGAACAGCACCCGGCCAAAGAGCACGACGAGCAGCACGGCGAACACCGCCCACACCCGGCGCGGCACGGCGTCGTACCAGCGCCGGAGCGCCAGCGCCAGGAGGCCCCCCAGCGCGAGGACATACAGGCCGGGGAGGAGGTCCGCCGGGCTCCAGCCGCTCATCTACTCCTCATCCGTGAGCCCCAGGGAGCGTTTGACCCGGAACCAGGCGTCGCGCATCTTCCAGAAGCGGCTCGCCCGCATGGCCGCGATCCGGGCGTCGAGGTCTCCGGCGCGGACCGCCTCGGGCTCGAGCCGGGCGATGTGATCCCTGGCCCGGGCGAGCTCGCGTTCGAGGATGCCCGCCTCGTTGCGGCTGGAGCGCAGCAGGAGCGACTCGGCCGTCCCGGCCCAGACGGGGAACGGCGAACCCTGGTCGTCGACCACCCGCAGCATCAGGATGCCGGTGGCGCGGGAGAGGGCGGGAGGGAGCGGGCAGGCGAGCCGCCAGCCGGGCCGGAGGTCGGGGCCGGCGCCGAGCATCGCCGCCACCTCGGGACGGGGACCCGCCACCGGGCCGGCGGCCAGCACCTCGCCGTCGAGGACCACCTGGACCTCGCGGAGGCTGCCGCCGCGCAGGGCCGCCCAGCCCCAGACCTCCAGCACGCCCGGCTCCGGCAGGGCGGCGCCTTCGAGGAAGAGCTGCGGCTCGCCCCGGAAGGCGAGGCCCGAGAAATCCACCTCCGGCTCCAGGACCGCCACGTAGAGGTCCTGATAGTTGCAGAGGGCGCGCTCCAGCCGGTGGACGGAGGCGCCCGAGGCCACCTTCTCCAGCGACCGCCGGACGAACGCCTCGGTCACCCAGGCGGACCCGTAGTCGCTCCCCTCGATCGAGCCGCTCTCGCTGACCGCCTCGAAGCGGATGCCGCCCGCGGGCATCTGGAGCGGCGGGGTCAGCACGCTCTCGTCGTGGACGCTCCACGCCAGCAGGCCGCCCGGCGCGAGGAGCCGGCAGAGCGCGGCCAGCCAGGCGACGAAGCGGTCCTCCCGCAGGTGGGTGAAGAGCGAGGTGACGAGGATCACGTCGAAGCGCTCGGAGCAGGCGAAGTCCTCGGGCCGCACCGTCGAGACCAGCCCGTGGACGCCGAAGCGCTCCTCCTGGAAGCGCACGGCGTCGGCATAGAGGTCGGAAACCCACACCCGCTCGGGCGGCAGATCGCGGAGCAGGAAGCGGGTGACCCGCCCGTAGCCGCTGGCGAAGTCGAGGAGCCGGCCGGGTCGCTCGGAGCCGAAGCGCCACCGCAGCACCTGCTCCATGGAGCGGGCGATGCTCCACCCGGATTGGAAGTAGGCGAACAGGGCGCGGTCGCGGTCCCCGCCGTGCAGCGAGGTGAGGAAGCCGAGCATCTCGTCCCGCTCGTCGACGGACAGGTCCACGCCGGCCATCCCCGGAACCTCCCGACGGAGCTCGGACATCAGGGCGGCCACGAAGGGGCTCACCGGATCGGAGGGGAAGGCCAGTGTCATGACAGAAGGAGCATCCGCGCGAGACGACGCGGGAGTTTAGCAGGGACGGGAGAGGGAGGCCGTTCCCTATCTAATAAGGACGCGTTTCCGGCTCGATCAGCTTCTCGGGTGACCTCGCCGGCTTCCGGCCTGGATTTGGAGGCTCCCATGAGGCGGCGCCGGGCACCCTCCCTGGTAGGGCGACTATCCGCCCGCGAATCAGTAAGGAGAGCGCACGATGAAGTTGAAGCTCCTGCTGTCTTTGGCCCTCGTCACCCTGACCGCCGGCTCCGCTCTGGCGGCCGAGCCCGTTCCCGTGGCGCCGGAGAGCGCCGTCACGTCCGCTGCCGCCGCCGAAGAGGTCGCGCTGCCTGACGAGCTGCTGGCCCAGCTCACCCCCGAGCCCACCGACAAGATCGGCTGGAAGCAGGGCCCCTGCACCGTCTCGGTCACCTGCGCTCCCGGCTATGTGGTCCGTTGCACGGGGCAGGACTCCTGCTCCTGGAAGGGGCACAGCTCCTGGTCCAACCCCGGCTACGTGGAGTGCGACGGCTTCCGCACCACCTGCACCATCCTTCCCTAGTAGATACGCTCCAGTTGGTTCGGCTGACCTCAAGTCGCCTCCGCTAAGCCTATTTCGGGCCCGATAAGCGCATCTGGCCCGAATCAAGCTTGGTGGGCTCGGACTGAGCCTGGCTGCCGCGAGCTGGCGGTAGCGGGCCCGAGACAAGCTTGGCTGGAACCGGATAGCGTTAGCAGGCCTGACTCGAGCTCAACTGGAACGAGATGACGTTAGCAGGGGCGAGCCAAGCCCATCTGGCGCGAGACAACCTTGGCGGAGACGGGATAAGCCTATCTGGAACGGCTTGGCGTTAGCGGGCGCGACGTAAGCTTATCCGGCACGGGCCAAGCTCAGGTCAGATGGACCCGAGCTTGGCTGAGACGTTTCGCTCTTCCGGCGCGCAGAAGCCTGTCGATGTCAGCCGATCTTGGCGCCGCCGGCTCCCAGGGAGCGGCGCCGGGCACCCTCTCTGTAGGGCGACTATCCGCCCGCGAATCAGTAAGGAGAGCGCACGATGAAGTTGAAGCTCCTGCTGTCTTTGGCCCTCATCATCCTGACCGCCGGCTCAGCTCTGGCGGCCGAGCCCGTTACCGTGGCGCCGGAGAGCGCCGTCACCTCCGATGCCGCCGCCGACGAGGTGGCGTTGCCGGACGAACTGGCCGCCCAGCTCACCCCCGAGCCCACCTACAAGATCGGGGTCAAGCACGGCCCCTGCTCGGTCTCGGTCACCTGTGCTCCCGGCTGGGTCATCAGTTGCTCGGGCCAGAGCATCTGCTACTGGAAGGTGCACAGCTCCTGGTCGAACCCCGGCTACGTCGAGTGTGACGGCCGCCGCACCACCTGCCTCCTCACCCCCGAGTAGCCGCCGTGGTCCCGGGGCGCGGCTCCGTCGCCCCGGGACGCCCGTGCTTTCCACCTGCCGGTCGGCCTCGCCGCCCCGGGGCTGCTGTCCACGCCGTTTGGCGCCGGCCGAGCCATGGACGACGGTTCTGCCCCCGGGATCGCGCATGGTTGGTCAAGGGACCCTCGGAAGGATTCGACAGCACGCCGGCGGTGGTCGCCGGCCCTCCGCGGTTCCGCTTCGACCAAGGAGCGTGTCCATGAGAAAGCTACCTCTCCTGCTCGCAGTCTTCGCCACTGCGCTCGTCCTCCCCGCCGCCGCCCACGCCTACTGCACCGGCGTTGCCCCGGGATCACCCGGCCACGTGTGCGGCTCCATCTACAAACTGGGAGCCAGCGGCTGGAAGGCTGCCGGTCCCACCAATGTGCTGCTGTGCCCCAGGGGCTCGCGGACCGGCTGCAGGGGCACCACGACGATCACCCTGAACGATGGTTGGGGCAGGCCGTACCAGAACTTCACGATCCCCAACTTCAGCCAGTATTATGGAATGACCACGTACCGCGACTTCGACATCTATCTCTGGAGCGCCTCCAGCACGGATTACTGGGGCAGCCAATACGCGGTTCATGGCTACACCACGATCGGGCCCTACGGCCTGGATGGCCTCTCGTGGGCTATGGCGCCGCGTCCGCTGCCGCCGACGCCGGTCTATCCCACCGGAACCTCGGTTCCGAGCTCGTACACGGTCCGCTGG
>DASPJI010000415.1:0-2909 GCA_035628695.1 Thermoanaerobaculia bacterium
CGGCGAGGACGGCTATTCGCTGATGCGCAAGGTGCGGGCGCGCGACGCCACCCAAGGGGGCCGCCTGCCGGCCCTGGCCCTCACCGCCTACGCGCGCGCCGAGGACCGCATCCAGGCCTTCGCCGCCGGTTTCCAGATGCACCTCGCGAAGCCGGTCGATCCCGACGAGCTGGTGGCGGTGGTGACCAGCCTGGCCGGGCGCACCGGGGCGGCAAGCTAGTAGAATCCCCGCGTGACCGAACGGGACACCGAGCAGGACCCCTCCTCTTCACTGCCGGGCGGCCAGGACCGCCGCGGCAGCAAGCATCCGTGCCCCATCGTCGGGATGGGCGCTTCGGCCGGCGGCCTCGACGCGTTCCAGACGTTCTTCTCGCGCATGCCGCCGGACAGCGGCATGGCGTTCGTGCTGGTCCAGCACCTCCACCCCCGGCACGACACCCTCATGCCGGAGCTGCTGGCGCGGCACACCTCCATGCCGGTGCAGCTGGTCACCGACCGCACCGTGGCCGAGTCGAACCGGATCTACGTCATCCCTCCCAATTCGACGCTGACCATCGACGGTTGCGTGCTCTACGTCAGCCGGCAGGGGGGCGGCCGGGGCCGGCGCGCCCCCATCGACGGCTTCTTCCGGTCGCTGGCCGAGGACCAGGGGGATGACGCCGTGGGCATCATCCTCTCCGGCGCCGGCGCCGACGGCGCCCTGGGGTTGAAGTCCATCAAGGAGCACGGCGGCATGGCCATGGTCCAGGCGCCGGCGACGGCGTCCTACGACAGCATGCCGCGCAGCGCCATCCTGACCGGCGCGGCGGACTACGTGCTGCCGGTCGAGGACATGCCGGGCGCCCTGATGGAGTACCTGGGGAAGCTCAAGGAGGCGCGCGGGGGCGACGGTGTCGAGGGGTTCCGCGAGCAGATCGAGGACCACCTGGACAAGATCGCGGCCCTCCTGCGCCGCAAGACCGGCCACGACTTCAGCCGCTACAAGCGCAGCACCCTGGTGCGCCGCATCCGCCGCCGCATGCACGTGCTGGGCGCTCCATCGGTCTCCTCCTATCTGGAGCGGCTCAGGGAGGGCCCGAAGGAGGCCGACCAGCTCTTCCGCGACCTGCTCATCGGCATCACCCACTTCTTCCGGGACCCCGAGTCGTTCGACCTGCTGGCGACCCGGGTCATCCCCCGGCTGTTCGAGGGGAAGGGGATGGACGAGCAGGTGCGGGTCTGGGTGCCGGGCTGCGCCACGGGCGAGGAGGCCTACTCGATCGCCATCCTGCTGCGCGAGCACCTGGAAGGGCTCGAGGACCCGCCCCGCGTCCTGATCTTCGCCTCCGACATCGACGACCAGGCGCTCGAGACCGCCCGCCAGGGGTGGTATCCGGAGTCGATCGCCGGCCAGGTCTCCCCCCAGCGGCTCGAGCGCTTCTTCCTCCGGCACGGCAACCTCTACCAGGTGTCGCGAGAGGTCCGGGAGATGTGCCTGTTCTCGCTGCACAACCTGATCACCGATCCGCCGTTCTCGCGGCTGGACCTGATCTCGTGCCGGAACCTGCTGATCTACCTGGAAAGCGACCTGCAGAAGAAGGTGGTGCCGCTGTACCACTACGCCCTGCGCTCCGGCGGCTACCTCTTCCTGGGCCCGTCCGAGAGCGTGGTCGGTCACCCGGAGCTGTTCCGGATCGTCGACAAGCGGCACCGGATCTTCCAGCGCAAGGAGACGGTGCTGCGGTCGCCGATGAGCTTCCCGCTGGTGGAGCGCGGCCGTTCGGGGACCTTCCGGTCCCACTTCGAGGGGGCGCGGCGGTCCAATCCCCGGGAGCCCGACGTTTCCAAGGTGCTCGAGGCCATCCTGCTCGAGAGCTACGCGCCGGCCTGTGTCGTGGTCAACCAGCGCAGCGAGGTGGTCTACCTCTCGCCGCGCACGGGGAGGTACCTGGAGCTGCCGGCCGGCGCCCCCAGCCTGCACCTGGTCGAGATGGCGCGGGACGGCCTGCGCCTCGACTTGCGGACGGCCCTCCACAAGGCGATGGCCGGCGGCGTGCCGGTGGTCCACGAGAACGTGCCACTCGAGCCCGGCCGCGACTCCGGTAGCGGGCCCCGGGTCAACATCGTCGTCCGGCCGCTGCCGGAGCTCGGGGACGACTCGGGGCTCTACATGGTCGTCTTCCAGGAGGTCAGGCCCGCGCCTATCGAGCCGGGCGCTGAGCCGGGCGGGGGGGCGGCCCGGGACGCCGCCGGCACGCCGGCCGGGAGCCTGGCCGAGACTCAGCAGGCGGCGGTGGTCCAGCGGCTGGAGGCGGAGCTGCGGTCGACCAAGGACCACCTGCAGGCGACGCTGGAGGAGCTGGAGAGCTCCAACGAGGAGCTGGTCTCCTCGAACGAGGAGCTGCTGTCGATCAACGAGGAGCTGCAGTCGGCCAACGAGGAGCTGCAGACGTCCAAGGAGGAGCTGCAGTCGGTCAACGAGGAGCTGGAGTCGGTCAACGCCGAGCTCAAGAAGAAGATCGAGCAGCTCGACCGGGCCCACAGCGACCTCCAGAACCTGTTCCGCAGCACCCAGATCGCCACCGTCTTCGTCGACCGCGACCTGCGCATCCAGAAGTTCACCCCGGCGGCCACCGACGTCTTCCGGCTCATCGGCAGCGACATCGGCCGGCCGATCGCCGACATCGCCCCGCGCTTTCCGGACGGCGACCTGCTGGTGGCCATCCGGGAGGTGCTGCGCACCCTATCGCACCACGAGCGGGAGGTGCGGGTCGCCGAGCGGCAGGCCTGGTACATCCTGCGCATCCTGCCGTACCGGACGCTGGAGGATGTCATCGACGGCGTGGTGATCACCTTTGCCGACGTCACCGAGCTCAAGCGGGCGCAGGAGCAGAACACCCAGCTCGCCGCGATCGTCGAATCCTCCCAGG
>DASPJI010000416.1:0-2748 GCA_035628695.1 Thermoanaerobaculia bacterium
CCCACCCACTCCCGCATCGCCTCGGCCGGGATCGGCTCCCCCGTGAGGCTGCTGTTCCAGCCCGAGACATTGAACGCGGGGTCTTCGAGCTCGGCGGCCGAGCGGCCGAAGACGTCGGTGTCGTAGACCGTCCGCCAGCGCTCCACCTGCTCACT
This sequence comes from Thermoanaerobaculia bacterium, assembly GCA_035628695.1. Classification (GTDB taxonomy): domain Bacteria; phylum Acidobacteriota; class Thermoanaerobaculia; order Multivoradales; family UBA5704; genus DASPJI01. Next base: position 156 of record DASPJI010000416.1, read on the forward strand.
CTCGAGCTCCGGCAACCCCTCGTCCAGGACCGCCGCCTCCGGCTCGCAGGTCAGATAAGCCACCAGACGCCGCTGCCCCGGCTCGTCCTCCCGGCCCACGACCACCGCCTCCCGCACCGCCGGGTGGTCGCGCAGCGCCGCCTCCACCTCCCCCGGCTCAATGCGGAAGCCGCGCACCTTGACCTGCTCGTCGGCGCGGCCCAGGTACTCCAGGACTCCGTCGGCCCGGTAGCGCGCCAGGTCGCCCGTCCGGTACCAGCCGCTGTCCTCCCGGCTGAACCGCTCGCTGGTCAGCTCCGGGCGGTTCCAGTACCCCCGGCTGACGGCGGCGCCGCCGATCCAGATCTCCCCGGCCACCCCCGGCGGCACCCGCTGCCCGCGCCGGTCCCGCAGCTCCAGGAGGGTGTTGCCCAGCGGCCGGCCGATCAGCGGCCGCCACGCCCGCGCGTCCTCCACCTCGTGGCTGGCGCAGATGATCGTGCCTTCGGTGGGGCCGTAGAGGACCCGCACCTCGGCCCCCGGGAACACCTCCAGCAGATCCGCCAGCAGGTCCGGCGGCACCGCCTCGCCGCCGACGAAGACGGTCCGCAGACCGCCGATCCGCCCCCCCTGACCGCGGATCTCCTCGACGATCCCGCGCATCAGCGACGGCACCGCGTGCAGCCGCGTCATCGCCGGCAGTGCCACGACCAGACGCCGCACGTCCGGCATCGGCCGCAGCGCGAACAGGTCCGCCCGGCCGCCGGCCAGCAGCGGGTTCCACAGCTCGAACAGGAAGATGTCGAACGAGTACGCCGCCAGCACGGGCATCCGGTCCCGGGAGTCCCAGGCCAGATCGCGCTGGCTCACCGACAGGACGTTGGCCAGGCTGCCGTGATCGACCCGCACCGCCTTGGGGTGCCCGGTCGTGCCCGAGGTGAAGATCAGGTAGGCAGGCGAGCCGGGCCCCACTGCCACATCGGGCAGCACATCGGGCACCTCGGGCCGGCCATCCCGCTCCAGCGCGAGGGCTAGACGATCCGGGTCCACCACGAGGGGGGCGCCGCCGGCGAACACCTCCTCGAGCATCCGCTCCAGGCGCGGGCGCGGCGACTCCGGGTCCAGCGGCACGAAGGCGCCCCCGGCCTTCCAGACCCCGAGCATCGCCACCGCGATCTCCACGGAGCGCTCCAGGAGCAGAGCCACCGGCGAGCCCGGCCGCACCCCCAGCGCGATCAGGTGATGGGCCAGGAGATTGGCGCGGCGGTCGAGCTCGCCGTAGCTCAGCTTCTCGTCCGCGAAGGCCACCGCCACCGCTGACGGCACCTCCGCGGCGCGGCGCTCGAACAGCCGGTGCACCGGCCCGGCGGCCACCACCGTCGCGGTGTCGTTCCACTCGCGGGCGAGCTGGTGCGTCTCGGCCTCGCCCAGCAGCGGGATCTCGCCCACGGGCCGCTCCGGGTCCGCCAGTGCCGCGGCCAGCAACACGCCATAGTGCTCCACCAGACGGCGGATCGTCGTGCCGTCGAACAGGTCGGTGCTGTAGCGCGCCACCAGCGCCAGGCCCTCTCCGGTCTCGATCAGGTCCACACCGAGGTCGAACGGCGCCGTCCCGGACTCCACCTCCAGGGGCTCCAGCCGCGCCCCTCCCAGGTCCACCTCCGGCAGGGGCACGTTCTGGAGCTGGAACATCACCTGGAAGAGGGGCTGGCGGGTCAGGTCGCGCTCCGGCTCGAGAGCCTCGACCAGCATCTCGAAGGGCAGGCTCTGATGGGCGTAGGCCTCGAGAGCCGTCTCCCGCACCCGCCGCGCCAACTCGCCGAAGGAAGGCTCGCCGGACAGGCCGGTCCGCAGCACCAGGGTGTTGACGAAGAAACCGATCAGCCCCTCGATCTCTCCGCGCTGCCGGTTGGCCACCGGTGAGCCCACCACGATGTCGTCCTGCCCCGTGTACCGGTGCAGCAGCGCCTGAAAGCCGGCCAGCAGCAGCATGAATGGGCTGGCGTAGCGGCTCCGCGCCAGGGCCTGGACCGCGGCGCTCAGCGTTGCGGGCAGGCGGAGCTGGAGGGCGGCGCCGTGGAAGCGCTGCGTCAGGGGACGCGGCCGGTCGGTGAGGAGCTCCAGGACCGGCAGGCCGGCGAGTTGCCGTCCCCAGTAGGCGACCTCCCGTTCCCGTGCCTCCCCCTCCAGCCACCGCCGCTGCCAGACCGCGAAGTCGGCGTACTGGACCGGCGGCTCCTCCAGCCGCGCGGCCTGTCCGGCGGCGAAGGCGGCGTAGAGCCGGGTGAGGGACCGGTAGAAGATGGCGACCGACCAGGCATCCGAGACGATGTGATGGAGCGACGCCAGGAGCACCCGGCTCTCCTCGCCCCCCTCTCCGAGGCGCAGCAGGGTCAGGCGGATGAGTGGGCCCCGGGCCAGGTCGAAGGGGTGGCGCGACTCGGCGAGGGCGAGCCGCTCCGCCTCGGGCAGCCGCCTCTCCGACGGCAGCCCGGACAGGTCGACCGCCGGCAGGGGAAGAGGCAGCGGCGGCTCCACCACCTGCACGGGGCGGCCGCCGGCCTCGGGGAAGCGGGTGCGGAGCGCCTCCTGGACGCGGACGATCTCGGCGAAG
>DASPJI010000417.1:0-6190 GCA_035628695.1 Thermoanaerobaculia bacterium
GCCCCTCCGCGCGCCGCTGGACGGCGAGCCGGCCTTCCGGGAGCTGGTGCGGCGCGTCGCAGACCGGCTCCTGGGGGCCCGGTCGCACGCCGGCGTTCCCTTCGAGAAGCTGGTGGAGGAGCTGAACCCGGACCGCGGCTCGGGTCATCCGCCGCTGGTGCAGGTGCTCTTCGGCTTCCTGAGCGGCCCGCCGGGCGGAGCGGCCGCGCTGCCGGGCCTCGGCATGAGCCTGATGGAGGTGGAGGCCGGTCCCGGCGCCTTCGACCTGGCGCTCAACCTCCACGAGCGGGCCGGCTACGTCCGAGGCTGGCTGGGCTACCGGACCGATCTCTTCGAGCGGTCCACCGCCGCGCGTTGGTCCGGCCATCTGCTGGAGCTGCTTCGGAGAGCGGCGGCGGAGCCGGACCGTGGCATCGGCGAGCTGTCGCTTCTGTCCGCCGCCGAGAGGCATCAGCTCCTCGTCGAGTGGAATGAGGCGGAGTGGGAGACGCTGGCCGGGCCGCCGGTGCTGCGCCGCATCGAGGAGCAGGCCGAACGGCGACCCGATGCCCTGGCGCTGGTCAGCGGAGGCGAGCACGTGACCTACGGCGAGTTGGACCGGCGGGCCTGCCTCCTGGCCGCGCACCTGCGCGGGCTCGGCATCGGCCTGGAGTCGCGGGTGGGGCTCCGGCTCGATCGTTCGCCGGCGATGGTGGCGGCGATGCTGGGCGTGTGGAAGGCCGGCGGCGCCTTCCTGGCCCTCCCGCCCGACCTCCCCGCGGAGCGTCTGGCCTGGATGACGAAGGACGCTGGCCTCGCCGCGGTTCTCGAAGAGGGGCCGCTGCCCGAACGGGGGAGCCTCGCCGGAGCAGCGGCCCTCCCGGTTCTCCACGGCTCCCTGGCCTATTTGATCTACACGTCGGGCACCACAGGCCAGCCCAAGGCGGTCATGGTGGAGCACGGCAGCCTGGCCGCCACCCTTCTGGGCAGCCAGGAGTGTTTCCCCGCCGGTCCCGACGACTGGCAGCCGGACCTCTTCTACTTCTCGTTCGACGCCTCGCTCCTGGACCTGTTCGGACCGCTCCGGGCCGGCGCCACGGTGGAACTGCTCTCCCGCGAGGAGATCCTCGACCTCCCCCGGCTGGCCAGCGCCTTCCGGAGCGCCAGCCGTCTGCACGCCATCCCCAGCCTGTTGCGGCAGGTGGTGGACTTTCTGGACACCACGGGGGAGGACGGCGGCCGGGCCGCGCGCCGGGTCTTCACCGGCGGCGACCGCGTGCCGCCCGAGCTGCTGCGGGACCTGGCGCGGGCCTTCCCCGCCGCTTCGCTCACCGTGCTGTACGGCCCGACCGAGGCCACCATCATCTGCTCGTCCCACATGGCGAGCGCCGGGGAGGACGCGGAGCGCACCCTGATCGGCCGGCCGCTGCCCGGCGTCCGCCTCGAGGTGGTGGACCGGTGGGGGAGCCCGGCACCGATCGGAGTCGCCGGCGAGTTGTGCGTCGGCGGTAAGGGGGTGAGCCGCGGCTATCTCGGCCGCCCGGACCTCACCGCCGAGCGCTTCACGCCCTCGCCGAGAGGCTCCCGGGTCTACCGGACCGGCGACCTGGTGCGGCGGTGGCCGGACGGGGTGCTCGAATTCCTCGGCCGCGTCGACCAGCAGGTCAAGGTGCGCGGATTCCGGGTCGAGCCGGGGGAGGTGGAGGCGGCCCTCGGCGGGCTGCCGGAGGTGCGGCAGGCCGTGGTCGTGGCGCCGGAGCCCGAGCGGCGGCTCGTCGCCTATGTGGTGCCTGCCGACGCCGCGGCCCTCGCCCCGGGGGCAGGGGAGCAGCTTTTCACAAACCTGCGCGCCGCCCTCGCCCGGCGCCTGCCCGACTACATGGTGCCGTCGGTCTGGGTGGCGCTGCCGGCGCTGCCGCTGTCGGCGACGGGTAAAGTGAACCGCCGGGCCCTGCCCGCGCCCGCGGCGCCGCGCGGCGCCGGCGGCCCGGAGACCCCGCGCAGGCCCGTGGAAGAGCTGCTGGCGGGCCTCTGGGCCGAGGTGCTGGGCCTGGAGAGCGTCGGCCTCCACGGCAGCTTCTTCGACCTCGGCGGCCATTCGCTCCTGGCCACCCGACTATTGTCGCGGGTACGGCAGGCGCTAGGTGTGGAACTGCCGCTCGCGGCACTGTTCGATGGTCCCACGGTGGCGGAGCTGGCGCGGACAGCCGAGGCGCTCCTGCGCCGGAAGACAGGGGGAGGCGAGGAGCTGCCGCCGGTGCTGCCGCGGCCCGATCCTGGTCCGGCCCCCCTCTCCTTCGCTCAGGAGCGGCTCTGGTTCCTCGACCGGCTGGAGCCCGGCCCGCTCTACAACGTCCCCGTCGGCGCGCGCTTGGCAGGACCGTTGGACGTGGCCGCCCTGGCGGCCTCCCTGGGTGAGATCGTCCGCCGCCACGAGGCTCTGCGCACCCGTTTCCTGGAAGAGCGGGGGAGCCCGCTTCAGGAGCCTCTGCCCTGGGAGCCGGGGCTCGTGCCGCTGTCCGTGCTCGACCTGTCGGAGCTCCCGGACCGGGCCCGCGAGGCCGAGGCCCGCCGCCTTGCGACCCAGGAGGCGCGCCGGCCGTTCGATCTCGCCTCAGGACGGCTGCTGCGCCTCGCCCTGGTGCGGCTCGAGACTCGGGACCACCTGCTCCTCCTGACCGTCCATCATGTGGCCGCGGACGGCTGGTCCATGGGTGTGCTACTCGCGGAGCTGTCCGTCCTCTACCCTGCGCTGTCGGTGGACCTGTCCTCGCCATTGCCGGAGCCGCCCGTCCAGTACGTCGACTTCGCGGTGTGGCAGCGGGCGTGGCTGACCGGCGAGCCGCTGGAGCGCGAGGTGGAGCACTGGCGCGAGCGTCTCGCTGGCGCACCCGAGGTGCTGGAGATCCCCGCCGACCGGCCACGGCATCCGGGCGGCACGATTCAAGGCGGGCAGAGGCCGTTCCATCTGGCCGCCGGGGTATGGGGAGGGCTGAGCGCCCTGGCCCGGCGCGAGGGGGGGACGCCGTTCATGGGGCTTCTCGCCGCCTTCCAGGCTCTCCTCTCCCGTGCCACCGGCCAGCGGGACGTCGTCGTGGGGGCGCCGATCGCCAACCGCACACGGCCGGAGATCGAAGGGCTAATCGGCTTCTTCGCCAACACTCTGGTGCTGCGGCTGGATTTGACGGGCGATCCGTCGTTCCAGGAACTGGCGCGACGCGCACGGGCGGTGAGCCTCGAAGCCTATGCCCACCAGGACGTCCCCTTCGAGAAGCTGGTAGTGGAGCTGGCGCCGGAGCGGGCGCTGGGCCGCAATCCGCTGTTCCAGGCCATGCTGGTGTGGCAGGACGCGGTGCCCTCTCTCTCCCTGCCCGGCATGGATGTTGAGCTGGTGGAGGGGGCGACCGGCACCGCCAAGTTCGAAATGGTCCTCGCCCTGACGGCGGCCGAGGGCGGCCTTGTCGGTGGGATGGAGTACAGCGCGGACCTCTACGACCCTGCCACCATAGAACGCGTGCTCGGGCATCTGCGGACTCTCCTTGAAGGCGCCGTGGCCGATCCCGGGACGCGCCTCTCCGACCTGCCGCTGCTCACGCCGGCCGAGAGGCAAGAGCTGGCGGCCTGGAGCCGACCGCCGCTGCCGTACCCTCTGCCCCGGCTAGTCCACGAGATGGTGGCGGCCCGGGCCGCGGCGGCGCCAGAGGCCGAGGCGGTGGTGTTCGGCGACGAGTGGCTGAGCTATGGAGAGCTGGTTGGACGGGCGCGACGGATGGCTCGGCGGCTGGTGGATCTGGGCGTGGGGCCGGACGTGCCGGTGGGGGTTTTCCTGGAGCGCTCGCCGGAGATGATGTTGGCGATCCTGGCGGTGCTGGAGGCGGGCGGCGCCTACGTGCCGCTCGATCCGAGCTATCCGGAGGAGCGGCTGCGGGTGATGCTGGAGGACTCCGGGGCGCCGGTGGTGGTCACGCAGGCGGGGTTGGCGAAGATGGTGCCGGAGGGAGTGCGGGTGGTGGTGGATGGGGAAGGCATGCCCGGCGAGTCCTCACCCCCCGGTCCCCTCTCCCATCTCCCTCCCACGCCTCCGCCGGGAGAGGGGGAGAGGAGACATGTCACTCCAGAGAACCTAGCCTACGTGACCTATACCTCGGGCTCTACCGGGCGGCCGAAGGGGGTGGCGATGACGCACGCAGCCATCTCCGCGATGCTCGCGTGGCAGCTCCGCACGTCGGCGGCGGGTGGCGGGCGGACGCTCCAGTTTACCTCGCTCTCGTTCGACGTCTCCTTCCAGGAAATCTTCGGGACCTGGTGCGCGGGCGGCGCGGTGGTGCTGGTCTCCGAGGAGGTGCGGCGCGATCCTCCTTTGCTGGTACAGCTCCTCTCCGAGCAGCGGGTGGAGCGCTTGTTCCTCCCTTTCGTCGCCTTGCAGCAGGTGGCGGTGGCCGCTGCGGCCGGGCCGTTCCCTCGCCACCTGCGGGAGATGATGAGCGCCGGCGAGCAGCTCTACGTCACCCCACAGGTCGCCGCGCTCTTCACGGGCCTGTCGGGAGCGGCCCTGCACAACCACTACGGCCCGTCCGAGACCCACGCCGTCACCTGGCTGACGCTGGAGGGGGATCCGGCGCGCTGGCCCGAGCGCCCCACCATCGGCGGGCCGGTGGACCACGCCCGGACGCTGCTACTGGACGCGGGACTCCAGCCGGTCCCGCGCGGCGTCCCCGGGGAGATCTGGGTCGGCGGCGCCGGCCTAGCTCGCGGATATCTCGGCCAGCCCGCCCTCACGGCCGAGCGGTTCCTCCCCGATCCATTCCAGGAAATCGAGGGCTGGACCCCGGGGGCGCGGATGTACCGCACCGGCGACCTCGCCCGGCTGCTTCCAGACGGCGAGCTGGACTTCCTGGGCCGGGCCGACGCCCAGGTGAAGGTACGGGGACACCGGATCGAGCCGGCGGAGGTGGAGATCACGCTGGCGCGTCATCCCGCGGTGCGGCAGGCCGCCGTCACCGTGCGCGGTGAGTCGTCGGGCGCGCGCCGCCTGGTGGCCTACGTGGCTTTCCATCCGGAGGTGGAAGCGCCCCCCTTCATCGAGCTGCGGTCCTTCCTGGAGGAGAGCCTGCCCGACCCGATGGTCCCCTCCCTCTGGATGCGCCTGGATGCGCTCCCCCTGACTCCCAGCGGCAAGGTGGACCGCCGGGCCCTGCCCGCGCCCGTGACGGAAGACGACGCGGCCGGCGCTCCCCACTCGCCGGTCGAGGAGTTGCTCGCCGGCATCTGGGCCGACGTCCTGGAGGTCGAGCGGGTGGGCGTCCACGACGGCTTCTTCGACCTCGGCGGGCACTCGCTGCTGGCGACCCGGGTGATGTCGCGGGTGCGGGAGGCCTTCGGCATCGAGCTGCCGCTGCGCCGCCTGTTCGAGTCGCCGACTGTGTCCGGCCTCGCCCGGGCGGTGGAGGCGGCGCTGGCGGGGGACGCGCCCGTGGCCGGAGGGATTTCCCGGACGCCGCGCCAGGGTGCTCTGCCGCTCTCGTTCTCCCAGGAGAGGCTCTGGTTCGTCGAGCGCCTGGGCTCGACCGGCACCGCCTACAGCCTGCCCATTGCACTGCACCTGCGGGGAGATCTCGACGTGCCCGCCCTCGCCGCCGTGCTGGACGAGATCACGCGGCGCCACGAGATCCTGCGCACGGTCTTCACCGACCACGACGGCACCCCGGCCCAGGTGGTTCTCCCGTTTGTCCCCCGGCCGCTGCCGGAGGTGGACCTGTCTGGGCTGGAGACAGCGGCGCGGCAGGGAGAGGCGCTCCGCTTTGCCGGCGAGGAGGCCAAGCGCCCCTTCGCCGTGGAGACCGGCCCCCTACTGCGCGCCACGCTGGCCCACATCGCTCCGGGAGAGCGGCTGCTGCTGGTCAACATGCACCACATCGTCTCCGACGGCTGGTCCATGGGCGTGCTGCTGCGCGAGCTGGTGGCGCTCTATGACGCCTTCCGAGCGGGCCAGCCGTCCCCCTTGCCGGAGTTGCCGATCCAGTACGTGGACTTCGCCGTCTGGCAGCGGCAATCGCTCTCGGGCGAGGTGCTGGAGCGGCATCTGGACTACTGGCATCGGCGCCTTACCGGCGCGCCGGCGGCGCTGGAGCTGCCCACCGACCGGCTGCGGCCCACGGTGCAGAGCTTCCGCGGTGGCCACATCGACTTCACCCTGGACCGCCACCTGGGC
>DASPJI010000418.1:0-4502 GCA_035628695.1 Thermoanaerobaculia bacterium
TTGATCAGCACCAGGTCCTCGGTGGAGTTGCCGTCCTTCATGTAGGCGACGGCGCGGACGTAGCTGTTCTCCGCGGCGCCCGGGAGCAGGATGGGCTGGATGAACGGCGGCTGGTAGAGCGTCGCCACCAGGCCGTCGTTCAGGTAGAGCTCGACGCGCTCCAGGGTCTCCCCCTCGGGGACCTCGACCTGGGCGTGGGCGCGCAGGCTCTCGCGGTAGACCTTGCCGTCCTGCGGCTCCACCAGCCGGATGGAGAAGCGGTGCGGCCCGGAGTTGAGCTGTAGCTCGTCCTCGGCGAGCTGGCGGCCGTCGGCGGCCAGGGCGCGGGCGGTGATGCGCTGCAGCCGCGGCTGGGCGCCGAGGTTCAGCTCGACGCTGTACGGCGGCTTGCCTTTGGTGAGCACCGGCTTGCCGTCGAGCTCGAAGCTGACGCGGGCGATCCCCTCGCCGGTGGTTATGGCCTCCAGCCGCACCTTGCCCGTGAGCAGCCCCTCCTTTGGGGGGAGGAGGCGGATGGAGGTCTCGTCCGAGCCGAGGTCGCCGGCGTTGGCCTCGGCCAGCGCCGGTACGGCGGCTGGAGCGCTCGGAGCGCCCACCGCGGGGGCCGTGGACACGGCCGGAGCGGCGGCCGCCGCGGCCGCCTCCACCGACGGCACCTCCAGCTCGCGCTGCTCCCGGAAGAAGCGCTGGCCCGCCGGGTCCTCCACCTTGACGATGAACGTGTAGCGGCCCGGGCGCAGGTAGCGCTGGAAGACGAGGGGCAGGGTCTCCGCCGGCTGAGCGCCTGACGCCGCGTTGGCGGGCGGGGCGAAGCGGTACCGGAAATTCTCGAACAGCTCGTCGTTGCGGAGCACCTCGCCGTCGACCAGCAGGCCCTCCGCCATGCCGCCGGTAGCGCCGGCCTCGCGCGCCACGCTCACCACGGTCTGGACCACCGTGCGGCTGCCGTAGCGGCCGGGGAACGACAGGTCGACCCGGGCCGGGAGCTGCGCCGCGCCGGCCGGCACGTCGGTCGACTGGCCGCTGAAGGTGGTGAGCCACTCGTCGCTGGGCCTGGGGTAGACCTTCTCCTCGGCCTGCTTCCAGTCGAGGGCCTCGGCGAGGCGGCCGGCGATGTCGTCGCCGCGCGGGCAGGCCCTCTGGATGGTGGAGAGGTCGACCCGCTCCGCCGCCATGCCCATGGTGATCAGCATCAGGAGGCCCTGGCTCGGGTACCAGAGCCGGTGGCCCCCCTGGTTGACGAAGACCAGGGAGAAGGAGTCGTTGATGCGCTCCGTGCCCTTGTAGCTCCAGATCTCCAGCGGCGCGAGGAGGTTGCAGCTCGCGCGCAGGACGTTGTCGGGCTCGCCGTTGAAGAGCAGCATGCGGGCGCGGTCGTTGTCGAGGCCGCCGAAGCGCTCGCGGGCGGCCTTGGCCCGCTCCTCCCAGGCCGCCTGCAGCTCGTTCCTGCTCGTCTTGGGGAAGGGGTCGCGGACCGCCCAGAACTTGCGGATGAAGGCGTCGCGCTGGTAGTCGCGCTGGAGGGCCAGGAAGGCGTCGCGCTCCCCGGCCCCGATCAGCGGCGCCACCTCCTCCAGCCAGGTGTGGTAGCGGTCGGGGAGGTCGGCCGGCAGGGCGCCCTTCGCCTCCTGGGCGGAGGACGCCCCGCCCAGGAGCAGGCCGCCGGCGAGGATCAGGACGGCCAGCGCCGGCCGGATCACGGGTAATAGCCCCGGATCGTCTTGGCCTCCATACCGGGCCGGTTCACCTTGACCTCGACGGAACGGAAGGTGCTCTCGTTGCTGGTGTTGGACGACTGGTAGGCGATGAGGTACTTGGAGCGCAGCTCCTTTTCGACCTCCGTGTAGATGCCCGCCAGATCGTTGACGTCCTGGAGGAAGAAGCTGCGGCCGCCGGTCTCCTCGGCCAGGCGGGTGAGCTTCTTGCGGTCGAGGTCCTCGCCCAGGCCGATGGTGTAGATGGTGACGCCGGCACGCCGCGCATAGTCGACGGCGTCCTCGAACGAGAAGCGGCTGCTCTCGTCCTTGCCGTCGGAGAGCAGCAGCAGGGCGCGCTGCCCCTTGATGCCGTTGAAGTAGTAGAGCGAGAAGATCACCGTGTCGTAGAGCGCCGTGCCGCGCTCGGCCTTGATTCCCGCGAGGCCGCCGGCGAGGGTGTTCGGGTCCTTGGTGAACTTCACCGCCAGCGTCGGCCGGTCGTTGAAGGTGATCAGGGCGCCGCGGTCCTTGGGACGGATCGCCTGCTGGAAGAACTGGAGCGCCGCCTCGCGGGCGGTCTGCACGTTGTCGTCCATGGAGGCCGAGACGTCGAGGGCGACGGTGGCGTGGATCGGCAGGTCGGTGACCTTCTCGAACCGGCTCACCTCCTGCCGGGTGCCGTCCTCGGCGACGGTGAAGTCCTTCTGCTCGAGCCCCTCGACCGGCCGGCCGCCGCGGTCGAGCACCGAGGTGTACAGCTCGACGTACTGGACCTCCAGCTCCTCGAGGTTGTCGGGGGCGTTGACGAAGACCAGCTCCTCGGTCGAGTTGCCGTCGGTCAGGTAGGCGACGGTGCGGACGTAGGCGACCGGCTCCTCCTTGGGCAGCACGATCGGCTGCACGTACGGCTCCTGGTAGAGCGTCGCGATGAGCGTCTCGTTGAGGTAGAACTCCACCCGGTCGACGGCCTCGCCCTCGGGCACCTCGGTCTCGGCGCGGGCGAGGAGGCTGCTCTGGTAGCGCTTGCCCCGTTGCGGCTCGACCAGCTTCACCCGGAAACGGTGGCCGGGGGCGTTGACCAGCAGCTCGTCGCCGGCGAGCTGGTTGCCGCCGGCGTCGTAGGCGGTGGCCGAGAGCGTCCGCGTGCGCGGCACCGAGCCCATGTCCAGCTCGACGCTGAACGGCGGCTTCCTCTTGGTGAGGAGCGGCTTGCCGTCGAGCGCGAAGGTCACCTTGTCGATGTTGGTGCCGGTGGTCATGGTGTCGAAGCGCAGCATGCCGGTCTGCAGCTCGCCGTGCGGCTGGATGATCTTGACCGTCGTCTCGCCGTTCGAGATGGCGGCGTTGGCCTCGGCGAGCATGCGGGCGCTCTCGATCTCCTGCGGCGTGGTGGGCGGCGGCGGGGGCATCGCCGTGTCCACCTGGGGCACCTTGAGCGGCTTCTCGATGCGGAAGAACTTCTTGGCGTTCAGGTCCTCGAGCTTGAGGATCATCTTGTAGTCGCCGGGCCGGAGGTAGCGCTGGAAGATCAGGGGGAGGCCGCCGTCGGCCGTCTGGTCACCCACGGGGAAGTCGAACTTGTAGCGGAAGCTGTCGAACAGCTCCTTGCCCTGCAGGATCTCGCCGGTGAGGACGAAGTTGTGGGAGCGGTGGTCGGCGAGCTGGATCTGGCCGGCGGCGCTGGCCGGCACGTCGACCACCCCCTGAAGCACCGTCCGGTTCTGGTGACGGCCGGGGAAGCCGACCTCCAGCGACGCCGGCAGCAGCGGCGCGTCGGGCGGCAGGTCGGTCGAGTAGGAGTCGAACGTGGCGATCCACTCGCCGCCCGGCCCTTCGGGCGTCCCCTCGAAGCGCGCCTGAATGGAGGAGTAGCCGATCCCCTGCCGCGCCACCCAGTTGATGGCGGCGGCGACCTTGTCGCCGTCGATACACCCCTCGACGACCGCGTTGAGGTTGCGGGTGCGGCTCGGGCCGGCGTTGGCGGCGTTGGCGTCCTGGAAGAGGGCGTTCAGCCCCTCGGCGGGCTGCCAGATCATGAACGGCCCGGCGCCCCAGCGGCGGTAGAAGACGACGATGAACTCGAAGTTCAGGCGTTCGCTCTCCCGGTAGTACCAGGCCTCCACGGGTACCAGCACGCTGCAGCGCGGCCGGAGCAGCACCGTCGGCGGGCCGTTCAGCAGGAAGATCCGGGCCCGCTGGTCCTTGAGGTTGTTGTCGAAGGCGGCGCGCGCCTCGGCCAGGCGCACCTGGTAGCGGTCGTAGAACTCGTTGCGCGACCCCTTGAAGGTGTCGCGCACCTCCCAGAAGCGCTTGATGAACGCGTCCCGCTGGTAGTCCTTCTCCAGCTCCAGGAAGCTCTGCCGCTCGTCGTCGGTGATCAGGACGTCCACCTCTTCGAGCCAGGTCTTGTACTTGCCCGGCAGCTTCTCGGTGGCCTCCTTGATCTCCTTGCGGGTCATCTTCTTGGCCCTCTCGGCCTTCTTGTCGTCCGCTTTCTCGCCGGACCCGGGGGCGGCGGCGCCGTCCGGAGGCGCCTGCTGGGGCGCGGCGGCGGGCGGGGCCGCGGGCTGCTCGGCGGGCTGCTCGGCGGGCCAGGCGGAGGCGGACGGGAGGAGGGCGGCGGCGAGGATCAGCAGGAGGAGACGGCGGGCGGGCGTCCTGCCAAGAGGACGCGAGTGGAGCCTTTTGGGGTCGGACATCATGTACCCTTTGACGACCTCGATCGAGAGTCTAACCACTTCAATACGCGGGCGGGCCGGCGAGCCATTCCGGCGGGACCTCACCTTGCCCCCACGGTTACAATAG
>DASPJI010000419.1:0-10172 GCA_035628695.1 Thermoanaerobaculia bacterium
GGCGGCGAAGACCGAGCTCCCCCAGGCCGCGGCGCCGCTGGAGATCGGTCAGGTCCTGATCGACTTTCCGGACCTCCAGAGCCAGCGCATGATCACCCGCACCCTGGTCACCATCCCGGCGGCGAGCCTCAAGGCCGCTCCGGGAGAGAAGGGGGACGAGGTCCGCGTCGTGGTGGAGGGGCTCGTCGAACAGGCGAGCGGCGTGTTCGAGGACTTCCGGGTGCGCTTCAAGGTGCCGGCCCCCAAGGCGGCCGAGCCGGTCGCCCTCTCCTTCGAGCGCCAGCTCCGCCCCGACCGGCAGTTCCTGATGCGCCTGCGGGTCCGGGACGAGGTGAGCGGCGCCGAGGCGATGCTCACCCGCGGCTTCAAGGTGCCACGCCTGCCCGAGCCGTCGCCCGAGTGGGACGCGATCAACGTCGCCCAGGGCGAGGAGATGAAGGTGGCGCTCCAGACCGCCGACAGCCTCGTCCTCCTCCCTCCGGCCGAGGAGGTGGTGTTCGGCCTCTGGCGCGCCGACGCCCTGGTAACGGGGGAGCGCATTCAGAAGGTGACCTTCCTGCTCGACGGCAAGGCCCAGGTCTCCCGCGGCAGGCCGCCGTTCACCGCCGAGATCCGCCTCCCCGCCGTCCCTACCGAGGGGATCGTGCGGGCCGAGGGGTACGACGCCCAGAACCGGCTGGTCGCCGCCGACGAGGTGGTGCTCAACCGCCCGCGCGAGGCCTTCCGGGTGGCGGTCACCGAGCCCGCCGAGGGGGCCGCGGTCTCCGGCCGCACTCGCGTCACCGCCGAGGTGACCGTCCCCGAGGCGCGGAAGGTGGAGAAGGTGGAGTTCAGCCTCAACGATCAGCCGGTGGCCACCCTCACCCAGCCCCCCTGGCAGGTCCAGGTGGACATCCCCGGCGACGAGATCGTCTACGTCACCGTCGCCGCCACCCTGGACAACGACGACCGCCTCGAGGAGGTGCGCTTCCTGCGCGCCCCCGAGAACCTGGAGCACATCGACGTCCAGCTCGTCGAGCTGTTCGCCACCGTCACCGACCGCTCCGGCCAGGTGGTGCGCGGCCTCGTCGCCGACGACTTCGAGGTGCTGGAGCAGGGCAAGCCGCAGCCGCTCTCCAAGTTCGAGCTGGTGGAGAACCTGCCGCTGACCGTCGGCCTCGTCCTCGACACCTCGGGCTCCATGGAGGCGTCGCTCTCCGAGGCCCAGCGCGCCGCGGCGGACTTCCTGAAGAGCGTCGTCAAGCCGAAGGACCGGGCCTTTGCCATGCAGTTCGCCGGCAAGCCCAACCTCCTGATCGCGCCGACGGACGACATCGAGGCCGTCTCCCAGTCGCTCCAGAACTTCCAGGCGGTGGGCATGACCGCCCTCCATGACGCCGTCGTGGCGAGCCTCCATTACTTCAGGTCGACCCGCGGGCAGCGCGCCCTGGTCCTGCTCTCCGACGGCGACGACACGGCGAGCGCCGTCTCCTTCGAGGACGCCCTGGAGTACGCCCGCCGTAGCGGCGTCGCCGTCTATACCATCGGACTCAAGGTGGGGCTGGGCGGCGTATCGGTCCGCAACAAGCTGAACCGGCTGGCGGAGAGCACCGGTGGCCGCAGCTTCTACATCGACAAGGCCGAGGAGCTGTCCAGCGTCTACGGGCAGATCGAGCAGGAGCTGCGCAGCCGCTACCTGCTGGCTTTCCAGACCCAGCACCCGGAGGGGGAGAAGACCTACCGGGCGGTCGAGGTACGGGTGAAGAAGTCCGGTCTCAAGGCGCGCACGGCCCGGGGTTACTACCCGTGAGGGCCCTTGCCCTCGCCGCCGTCCTGCTCGCCGGGGTCTCCGGGGCCGCCGCGGCGGCTGCTCAGGACACCGATCCCGTCCTCTGGCCCGAGGAGCAGCGGGCGTTCTTCCAGGACGGCCCCGGCCTCCTGCTGTCCGACGAGCAGCGGTCCGCCTTCCTGGCGATGGACGAGGCGGCGCGCGGGGCGTTCGTGCGCGAGCTCCTCGGGCGTGACCCGGTCCCGGGAACGCCGGACAACGAGCTGCTCCTGGGGATCGAGCGCCGCCGGCGCCTCGCCACCCAGACGTTCCCGTCGCCGCTGGACGTCCGCGCCCAGCTCCTGTTCCTGCGCGGCGAGCCAGCGGAGCGGCGGATCATCGACTGCGCCGCCGGCTTCCGGCCGCTGGAGATCTGGGTCTACGGCACCCCTCCCGAGCCGCTCCGGCCGCTGGTGGTCTACAAGCCCGACACCAGCGAGCCGTTCCGCATCTGGCTGCCCATCGACGCCAAGCGCGCCCTCTACAACCCGGGGATGATCGGCCTCATGGAAGACGCCGCGCGGATGTCCCGCGGCCGCGGCGCGCCCCGGCGCCTCGACGCCCAGATCTGCCCGGACGCCCGGCTGGTGGACCGCGCCACCGGCATCGCCGGCCTCGGCGGCCCGGAGAGCGGGCTGCCCGAGGAGGACGGCGAGGTCGTGGCGCGCATTACCTTGGACAGCACCCTCGACGATCTGCCGGAGGGCAGGAAGGACCCCGGCAAGCCCGTGGCGTTCCGGTGGGTGGCGCCGGACGACCGGGCGCGCGTCCTGGAGCGGCCGAAGGACCTGGCGGCCTGGGCCCGCGAGGCGTCCCTCACCAAGCTGCCCGAGGAGCCACGCGAGCTGGAGCTGGGGTCGGTCGAGCTGGACTTCCCGCGCCGGCAGGGGCAGCGGATGGCGGTCCGCACCCTGATCCCGGTGCCCGGCGGCGCCCTGCAGGTGACCACCGAGAAGAGCAAGCCCGCGGTGCACCTCACCGTCACCGCGGTGGTGGAGCAGGGGGGCCAGGTGTTCGAGGACCTCCGCGTGCGCTATCGCCTGCCCGAGCCCAAGCAGGGCGAGGTGGTGGCCCTGCTCCTCGAGCGCCAGCTCCGTCCGGACCTGCCTTTCCTCCTGCGCCTCAAGGTGCGGGACGACGTGAGCGGCGCCGAGACTCGGATCGCCCGCGGCTTCCTGGTGCCGTCCCAACCGGTGGTGCGGCTCGGCGCCGCCGCCCGTACCGCGGCTCTGGGGCAGATCATCGTCCCCGAGGGCGGGGTGGGGAAGAACAGCATCGTGCTGCCGCCGCCTCCGGACCAGGTGGTGCTCAACGTCTGGCGCGCCGACCCGCTGGTCAACGGCGAGCGCATCGTCAAGGTGGTCTTCCTGGTGGACGGCCAGTCGCAGCTCTCCCGCACCCGGCCGCCGTACTCCGCCGAGGTGCGCTTGGCGTCGTTCCCCAAGGAGCAGACCGTCCGCGTCGAGGGCTACGACGAGAACGGCGAGCTGGTGGCGGCCGACGAGGTGGTGATCAACCGCGCCCGCGGCACCTTCCGGGTGACCCTCACCGAGCCGAAGGCCGGCTCCAAGCTCGCGGGCAAGGTACGCGCCCGCGCCGAGGTGGTGGTGCCCGAGGAGCGGCGGGTCGAGTCGGTGGACCTCAAGGTCAACGACGTGGTCGTGGCGACCCTCACCGCGCCCCCCTGGGAGGCGCAGATCGAGGTGCCGGCGCGCGAGGAGATCGTCTACGTCTCGGCGGTGGCGAAGCTCGACGACGGCAGCCAGGCCGAGGACACGCAGTTCCTGCGCGCGCCCGCCAACCTGGAGCAGGTGGACGTCCATCTCGTCGAGCTCTACACCGCGGTGACCGACGGCGCCGGCAACCTGGTGCAGGACCTCCAGGCCGCCGACTTCGAGGTGACCGAGGGGGGCACGGCCCAGGCGCTCAGCAAGTTCGAGCTGGTCAAGAACCTGCCGCTGAACGTCGGCCTGGTCCTCGACACCTCGACCTCCATGGCGTCGTCGCTCGCCGAGGCGCAGCGCGCGGCCTCGGAGTTCCTCACCAAGGTGGTGACGCCGCGCGACCGCTGCTTCGCCCTCGGCTTCGGCAGCCGTCCCTATCTGCTGATGCCGCCGACGGATGACGCCGAAGCCGTGGCCCAGGCGGTGGAGGGGGTGCGGGCGGTGGGGGCCACGGCGCTCCACGACGCCCTGGTGACCGCCCTCTATTACTTCCGGGCCGGCCAGGGGCAGCGCGCCCTGGTGCTGCTCTCGGACGGCGACGACACGGCGAGCCACACCACCTATGAGCGGGCGCTGGAGTTCGCCCAGCGCAGCGGCGTCACCGTCTATTCCGTCGGCCTGGGCCTGTCGGCCCTCGACTTCGAGGCGCGGGGCAAGCTGACCCAGCTCGCCGAGACCAGCGGCGGCCGCGCCTTCTTCATCAGCCGTGCCGAGGAGCTGGAAGCGGTCTATGGCCGGATCGAGGAGGAGCTGCGCAGCCGCTACCTCCTCGCCTACCAGACCGAGCGCGCCGAGGAAGGCGGCTTCCGGCCCGTCGACGTCAAGGTCAAGAAACGGGGCCTCAAGGCCCGCACCGCGAGAGGTTACTACCCGTGAGCCCAGACCCCCGGCCTCTTCCCCGCCACGCCGCTCCCACGAGTCTCCCCCTCTCCCGGGGAGGGGGGCGGGGAGGCGGGAGAGGGGGCCGGGGGGTGAGGGCCCTCCTCGGCCTCCTCCTCGCCGCTCTCCCAGTCATCGCCGCGGAGCCGGTGCCTCCCCCTCCGCCCGCCGTCGATCCGCTGGCCCTTCCCGAGGAGCAGCGAGCGTTTTTCCAGGACGGTCCCGGCCTCCTTCTCACCGAGAAGCAGCGCGTCGAATTCCTATGGAACACAGACGCCGGCCGCCGGAGGCTCATCGACAAATTCTGGGAGCGTGACCCGGTCCCGGAGACGCCGGAGAACGAGCTGCGGCTCGGCATCGAGAAGCGCCGGCGCCTGGCGCTCCTGCACTTCCCGTCCCCCCTGGACGTCCGCTGGCAGATCCTGTTCCTGCGCGGCCTGCCCACGGAACGCCGACAGGTCACCTGCCGGGCCCTGAATCCGCTGGAGATCTGGGAGTATGGGCCGGGCCAGCCGCCGCTCGTCATCTATCAGCCGCTCCCTCGCACCCTCCCGTCTCCCACGTCCCGTCTCTGGTGGCCCGAGGATACCCTGATCGTTCTCTACGACGCCTACCTTCTCCCGAACAGCCTCCCGAAAAAGGGGGAGGCGTTGGCGGCGGAGCTACAAAAGCTGGGGCGGAGCGCGCGGGCGACCTGTCCCGCCTTCACGGAGGTGGAGCGTGCCACCGGCGCTGCCGCGGGTAGCGACAGCAGGGAGGCCCGGAAGACGCAGGATTTCGAGCTTCCGGAGGACCGGGTCTGGTCGGTGCTGAGGCCGGCCGACCTGGCTGCTTGGTCGCGCGCGGCCGCGGCCACGGCCGTGACCTTGCCGCCGCCGCTGGCGACGGGCGCCGTGGAGCTGGACTTCCCACGCACCCTGGGAGAGCAACTGACGGTCCGCGCGCTGTTGCCGGTCTCGTCAACCGGCTCGGGGGCGCGGATCATCGTGTCCGCCTTGACCGAAGGCGAGGGCAAAGTCCTCGACGAGTACCGTGCCGTTTACCGGCTGCCGGAAGGGGGCCGCGGCGGTGAGGCCGTGCCGCTGCTTCTGGAACGCCAGGTCCCTCCGGGGCTCCCCTTCCTCCTGCGTCTCCGGGTGCGCGACGAGGCGACCGGCGCTGAGGCCCTGGTGACGCGGAGCGCCGTAGCGCCGAGCATGCCCGAGGCGCGAGACCCCGAGGTCGTCCGCGCCGCCGTACTGGGCATGCCGCTCCTCCTGGGGGATTGGGTGGGGCCTGACAGCCTGCTGCTGCCTCCGCCGCCCGAACGCGCCGCCCCGGGTATCTGGCGCGTCGAGCCGATGATCACCGGCCGCCGCATCACCCGCGTTGTCTACCGGGTGGACGGCCAAGTCTGGACTACTCTCGACCGGTCTCCCTTCGCCGCCGATGTGCTCCTTACCGGAGAGGCCCGGGAGCAGGTGATCCGCGCCGAGGGCTACGACGAGGACAACCTGCTGGTAGCAGTGGACGAGGTGGCGGTCCCGGGGGAGCAGCGGGAGCAGGAGGGCTCCGGAGCGCGCCCCTTCAGGGCTGATCTGGAGACTCCGGCCCCTGTGCGAGCCGGCGGCGGTACGGTCCTCGCCCGGGCCAGCGTCAGCGTCCCCGAGGGGCGGCGGGTCGAGACGGTGGAGATCCGCCTCAACGACGCGCCGGTCACGACCCTGACGGCGCCCCCCTGGGAGGCGCGGGTCGACGTCCCGGCCAGCGAGCCCATGGTCTACCTCTCCGCCGTCGCCCGCCTGGATGACGGCAGCCAGGCCGAGGACGTCCACTTCCTGCGCGCGCCGGACAACCTGCAGGAGATCGACGTCCGTCTGGTGGAGCTGTACGCCACGGTGACCGATCGCTCAGACCGGCCGGTGGCGGACCTCAGGGAAAGAGACTTCGAGATCCTGGAGGAGGGCCGGCCGCAGGCTCTCGCCCGGTTTGAGCGGGTCCAGGACCTCTCCCTGAACCTCGGGCTCGTCATCGACAGCTCGCACTCAATGACCGAGTCCATCGCCGAGACCCAGCGGGCGGCCGCCGGCTTCCTGAGCCGCCTCATCCGGCCGCAGGACCGCTCGTTCGTCATCGGCCTCGCCGCCCGTCCCTACCTCCTCTTCGCTCCGACCAACGACGCCGCGGCGATGGCGAAGGCCAGCCTTCCCGAGCTACGGGCGCGCGGCGGGACGGCGCTCTACGACTCCTTGGCGACCGCTGTCCTCCTCCTCCGCGAGGGCCGGGGCCAGCGCGCCATCGTCCTGCTGTCGGACGGCGGCGACTCGCTGAGCCATGCCACCCTGCAGCAGGCGGTCGATCTCGCCCGGCAGGGCGGAGTGACGATCTACGCGATCGGACTGGGCGTCCGGACGCCTGCCGCCCCGCTCGTCGCCGTCGGTGCCCCCCTTTCCCACGAGCAGCAGGCCCGCCAGCTGGAGCGCATGACCGAGCGCCGCCCGCGGGCCAGGCACACGCCGCTCGACGACCTCGCCCAGGAGACCGGCGGCCGGGTGTTCTACATCGACAAGGCCAAGGAGTTGGAGGAGGTCTACGGCCAGATCGAGGAGGATCTGCGCAGCCGCTACCTCCTCGCCTACCAGACGGAGCGCGGGGAGGACCCGGGGGATCCCTCTGTCGAGGTGCGGGTCAAGAAGCGCGGGTTGAAGGCCCGGACGGCCCGCGGTTACTATCCTTGACGCCGCCTCCTGCCTGCCCGGCGTCGCGGCCTCGCGAAAGGAAACGAGAATGACACGTTACGGAATCATCGGCGTGTGCTCGCTGGCGGCGGCCCTGGGAACCGGGGCGCTGGCTCCGGCGGCCGCGCAGCCGCCCGCCCCGGCGACCGGCAAGCCGGCCGGGAAGCCCGCCTCCAACCCGATCGTCGAGCGCATCGGCAACCGCGCCTTCATTCAGGTGGAGTCGCCGAGCTTCGCCAACCTGACGCCGAAGCAGAAGCTCCTCGCCTACCACCTGAGCCGGGCGGCGATCCAGCTCGATCCCGTCTTCTATGACCAGATGTCGGACTACGGCATCCCGGCCAAGCGCCTGCTGGGCGCCCTGGTCGAGCGCCCCGAGCGGCTGCCGGCGGCCATGCGCCAGCCGGTCGTCGACTACGCCAAGCAGTTCTTCGCCAACAGCGGCAACCACGACGGGGCGACCGGCCGCAAGTTCCTCCCGGCCTTCTCCTTCGAGGACTTCGCCGAGGCCGCCGAGCAGGCGCGCCAGAAGGGCGCCCCCCTGGGCACCAAGGACCAGCTCAAGACCGTGCTCGGCGAGCTGCGCCAGCCGCTGTTCGACCCCAACTACCAGGTCTCCGTCACCAACAAGAACCCGCCGCCGGGCGAGGACATCCTCACCGCCTCCAGCAACAACCTCTACCAGGGGGTGACGCTGGAGGACCTCAAGGGGTTCACCGAGCGGTTCCCCCTCAACTCGCGGTTGGTGAAGAAGGACGGCAAGATCGTCGAGGAGGTCTACCGCGCCGGCACCCCCGACGGCAAGGTGCCGCCCGGCCTCTACGCCAGGGAGCTCAAGGCGGTCATCCGCGAGCTCGAGCAGGCGATCCCCTACGCCGAGCCCGACCAGGCCAAGGTGCTCCAGGCGCTCATCCGCTTTTACCAGACCGGCAGCGCCGAGGACTGGGCGGCCTACAACGTCCTCTGGATCCGCAACGATCCGGAGGTCGACATGGCCTCCGGCTTCATCGAGGTCTACCGCGACGCCCGCGGCGCCAAGGGCTCGGCCCAGACCGTGGTCTCGGTGCGCGACAAGGAGCTCGGGCCGCTGATGCAGAAGCTGGCCGCCAACGCCGTCTACTTCGAGGGCAAGGCGCCGTGGGCCGACAAGTACAAGAAGCTGGACGTCGAGCCGCCGGTGGGCAAGGCGATCGAGACCGTCATCGCCACCGGCGACTTCACGGTCAACACCGTGGGCGTCAACCTGCCCAACGAGCAGGACATCCGCGAGAAGCACGGCACCAAGAGCGTGCTGCTGACCAACGCCTCGCGGGCGCTCAACGCCACCCGCGGCGTCAAGCTGGCGACCGAGTTCTCCATGGAGCCCGACGAGCAGGAGCTGTTCGAGAAGCACGGCACCATGGCGGGCGTCCTCCACGTCGCCATGCACGAGGTCATCGGCCACGGCTCCGGCAAGGTGGCGGTGCCGAACGACCCGCGCACCTACCTGCGCGAGTATTACTCGACGCTCGAGGAGGCGCGCGCCGACCTGGTCTCCTACTGGAACATCTACGATCCCAAGCTCGCCGAGCTGGGGGTCGAGGACGTCCAGGGGGTGGCCAAGGAGCTCTACCGGGCGCTCGCCCGGCAGGGCCTCACCACCCTCAACCGCTACCCCACGGGCGACGAGGCGGAGGAGGACCACGACCGCAACCGCCTGCTGATCGTCAACTACCTCATCGAGGCCGGGGCGTTCGAGCGCCTCCAGAAGGACGGCCACTGGTACATCACGGTCAAGGACTACGACAAGGCGCACGCGACCGTCGGCAAGCTCCTCGCCGAGCTGATGCGCATCAAGGCCGAGGGGGACTACGACGCGATCAAGGCGCTGGTCGACAAGTACGGCGTCCACTTCGACCCGGCGGTGCGCGACGACGTGGTGGCCCGCTTCAAGAAGCTGGACATCCCCACCTACTACACCGGCATCTACCCGGACTTCGCGCCGAAGAAGGACAAGAGCGGCAAGGTGACCGCCGTCGAGGTCTCCTATCCGCGGGACTTCCTGCGCCAGCAGCTCGAGTGGGCGCGCTTGAACGGCACCCTCGGGTTCACGGCGGACGGGAAGCAGGCGACGAAGTGACGCGCGCGGTCCCCTCCGCCGCCCTCCTGCTCGCCACCCTCCTGGTGGCGGGCGGAGCCCTGTCGCAGGCCGAAGCGCCGGGGCAGCTCCAGTTCGCCCGCCTGAACCGCACCTACAGCGACGTGATCACGGAGATCGAGCCGATCCGGCAGGGGCCGGTAACGGTGCGGCTCTCGTCGCCGCGGCACCAGCTCACGGTGCGCAACCACCTGCTGCGGCTGGAGCCCGGAACCGGGGGGAGCCACAGCGCCGAGCTGCGGGTCGACTTCTCGGGCAAGGGGTGGCTGGTGGCGGACGTCGACGTCGCGGGCATGGGCGGGCGGCTGGAGGACGACGTCACCGTGCCGGCGCAGTCGCAGACGGTGGAGGGGCGGGCGCGCGTCCGCAAGGTGGCCGAGGGGTACCTGATCACCCCCGAGCAGCTGCCGAAGAGCGTCCGCGTCCGCATCCAGAGCGGCGTCGGCTCCCGCATCGCCGGCTTCTGCGACAGGGCGGCGGCGCTGCTCTTCTCCAACGTCGACTGCGGGGGGCTGAACCGGGCGCTGTCCACGGCGGTGGTGCCGCTGCCGGCGGCGGGGGAGAGCTACCTGCTGGAGAACGCCGAGCTGACCGCCGCCGAGCGGCAGCGCATCGACTCCTACCTGGCGCGGGAGAGCCGCTGACCATGCGGGCCTCGCGCGGCACTCCGGTCACGCTGCTCCTCCTGGTAGCCATCGGCGCCGTCTTCGTGCTGGAGACGCTGCGCGGCGGCTCGACCAACCCCGAGGTGCTGATCGCGCTGGGGGCGAACCACCCGGAGCTGGTGCTCAACCAGGGGGAGTGGTGGCGGCTGGTGACCAGCATGTTCCTCCACATCGGCATCGCCCACCTGCTGCTGAACGGCTGGGCCCTCTTCCAGATCGGCGCCATCGTCGAGTCCTGGATGG
>DASPJI010000420.1:0-6844 GCA_035628695.1 Thermoanaerobaculia bacterium
CGCGCCGACCTACATGGTGTTCGAGCCTCTGACCCGCCGCGGCTTTCCCTGGCTCCATCTGGTGGCGCGTCTGCGCCCGGGGGTGTCGGTCGCGCAGGCCGGCGTGGAGATCGAGACCATCGGCCGCCGGCGGGCGGCGCAGCAGGCCGAAGACCAGAAGGACCCGGTCGCGCAGGTGGTGCCCGCGGCGGCGGCCGCCTTCGCTCCCGACCGGCAGGACGCGCTCACCCGCATGTCGTGGATCCTGCTGGGAGTGGTGGTGGCAGTCCTGCTGATCGCCTGCGCGGTCGTCTCGGGGCTGTTGCTGGTGCGCCTGGAGCGGCGTCAGAAGGAGACCGCGATGCAGGTCGCGCTGGGGATCTCCCGCAGCCGGCTGTGCGCCGAGCTGCTGGTGGAGAGCCTGCTGCTCTCCGCGCTCGGCGCGGTGGCCGGCCTCGCGCTGTCGAGCTTCGCGCGACGGCTGCTGTTGACGCAGATCCCGGCCGACATGCCGGTGGCGACCAAGGCGGCCTCGTCGCTCGCCGATCCGCGGGTGCTGGCGTTCTCCGCCGTCGCCTGCGTGGTGGTCGGCCTGCTCTTCGGGCTCGCGCCGGCGTTGCGCGCCATGCGCACCGCGCCCGGGGCGGTGCTCAAGGGGCAGGGGCCGGGCGCGGGGGCCAGCCGGCGGGGCCTGGCGTTGCGCAACGCCTTCGTCGTCCTCCAGGTGGCCCTCTCCACCGTGCTGCTGATCGCCGCCGGCCTGCTGTTGCGCACGCTCGGCAAGGTGAGCGCCATCGAGCCGGGTTTCCAACCGGAAGGCGCGGTGACGGCGTCGTTCGATCTCGCCCAGCAGGGCTACGACGAGGCCGCCGGCGGGCGTTTCGCCCAGCAGCTTCTCGAGCGCCTCCAGCAGAGCCCCGGCATCCGTTCGGCGGCGATCGCCCAGAGCGTGCCGGTGAGTCCCTTGTCGATGAGCCTGAGCTTCCAGGTGGCGGGCTATTCGCCGCCGGACGGGCAGCCGCTCGTCGCCGACATCGACGCGGTGACGCCGGGATACTTCACGACCCTGGGCATCCCCCTGCTGCGGGGACGTGACTTCACGCCTCAGGACACCGCCACGTCGCAGCCGGTGGTGATCATCAGCGACACGATGGCCCGGCGCTTCTGGTCGGGGAAGGACCCGATCGGTCAGCGGCTCGGCGATGTGGCGCCGGAAGGGGCCCTGATCGTCGGCGTGGTCGCCGACGTCCAGGCCAAGAGTCTGCGCGAGCCCCCGGAACCGATGTTCTACCTGCCGCTCGCGCAGTTCTACGCGCCGCGCCTGTCGGTCGTCGTCCGCTCGTCGGGCGATCCCCGCCTCGTCCAGCGGCAGCTCCTCGACGCGGTGGCGAGCCTCGACCGGAATCTGCCGCTGTTCGACCTCCAGACGTTGCCCGAGCGCCTCGCCAAGGCTCTGGTGCGGGAGCGCACGGTCGCGGGCCTGTTCTCCGCTTTCGGTCTGCTCGCCTTGGTGCTGGCCGTCGGCGGGCTGTACAGCGTGATCTCCCATGCCACGGAGCTGCGCACGCGCGAGTTCGGTATCCGCATCGCCATGGGCTCGGATGCCGGCGGGGTCCAGCGTCTGGTGCTGCGGCAGGGCCTGGTGATCGTGCTGGCCGGGCTCTTCCTCGGGGTGCTCGCGTCGCTGGGCCTGACCTCATGGCTGTCGAGTCTGTTGGTCGAGGTCAGCGCAACCGATCCCGCGACCTTCGCCGCCATTCCCTTGCTGTTGATCATGGCGGCTCTGCTCGCCTGCCTGGTGCCCGCTTTCCGGGCGACCCGGGTCAATCCGATGTTGGCGTTGCGACGGGAGTAGACGTTTGGTTCAGCTGTACTCCCGGTCTTCGTTCAAAGACGTCCTGCGCACCCGATCCCTCGAGGGGGAGGGGCGCCGCGTCTTTACCTTTCTGCGCGACGGCGAAGAGGCCTCGGAAGCCCTCTCCTATGCCGAGCTGGACCTGCGGGCGCGCGGGATCGCCGCCCGCCTCCAGGCGGTCGCCGCGCCCGGCGAACGGGCCCTGCTGCTGTACCCGCCGGGCCTGGAGTTCATCGCCGCCTTCTGCGGCTGTGTCTACAGCGGCGTCCTCGCCGTTCCGACTCCGCCGCCGCGCCCGAACCGTCCCGACTCGCGGCTCCAGTCGATCGTCGCCGATTCGGCGCCGCGGATCGTGCTCACGACGCGCGCCCTGCTCGCCCGGGCCGAGCGCATCCGCGAGCAGGTCCCGGCCCTGCGCGACGCGCTCTGGATCGCCTACGACGAGCTCGATGACCAGGAGGGGGACGACTGGCGCGAGCCCGCGCTGGGACCGGAGACGCCGGCCTTCCTGCAATACACCTCCGGCTCGACCAGCACGCCCAAGGGGGTGCTGGTCAGCCACGGCAACCTGCTCCACAACCAGGAGTCGATCCGCCGCGCCTTCGGCCAGGACGAAAGCTCGGTGGTGGTCGGGTGGCTGCCGCTCTACCACGACATGGGGCTGATCGGGAACGTCCTCCAGCCCCTGTACGCCGGCGCCTCCTGCGTCCTGATGTCGCCGCAGTCCTTCCTGCAGCGGCCGGCGCGCTGGCTGGAGGCGATCTCGCGTTACCGCGGGACGACCAGCGGCGGGCCGAACTTCGCCTACGACCTGTGCGGGCGCGCCGGCCTCGATCTGACGGGTCTCGATCTGGGGAGCTGGCGGGTCGCCTTCAACGGCGCCGAGCCGGTGCGCGCCGACACCCTGGAGCGGTTCGCCGCGGCCTTCGCGCCGGCCGGTTTCCGGGCTGATGCGTTCTATCCCTGTTACGGGCTGGCGGAGGCGACCCTGTTCGTTGCCGGCGAGGCGCCGGGCCGGGCGCCCGCGGTGCGCGCCTTCGACAAGGCGGCCCTGGAAAGGGACCTCGCGGTGCCGGGAGGGGATGGCGCGGCACAACGGCTCGTGGGCTGTGGCCGTTCCTGGCTCGGCCAGCAGGTTGCCATCGTCCGGCCTGAGACCGGCGAGAGGTGCGCCGAGGGGCAGGTGGGGGAGATCTGGGTCAGCGGTCCAAGCGTCGCCCGGTGCTACTGGAACCGGGCCGAAGAGACCGCTGAGACGTTCGGCGCCCGGCTCGCCGGCGAGGGGCCCTGGCTGCGCACCGGCGATCTCGGCTTCGTCGACGGCGGCGAGCTGTTCGTCTCCGGGCGGCTCAAGGATCTGGTCATCATCCGCGGCCGCAATCACTACCCCCAGGACATCGAGCGTACCGCCGAGCTCAGCCATCCCGGGTTGCGGTCCGGCGGCGCCGCGGCCTTCTCGGTCGACGCCGGCGGCGAGGAGCGGCTGATCATCGTGCAGGAGGTCGAGCGGCACCGCGGCCGGGAGACCGAAGCCCTGAGCGAGGCGATCCGGCGGGCCGTCGCCGAGGAGCACGAGGTCCAGGTCTACGAGGTGGTGCTGCTGCGGCCGGGGAGCCTGCCGAAGACCTCGAGCGGCAAGGTCCGGCGCCAGGCCTGCCGCGCCGGTTACCTCGCGGGGACCCTGGCGGTGGTGGGGAGGAGCGCGCTCGGCGGCGCGCCGCTGGTGGAGACCATGGAGGCCGGCGCGTCTCTCCGGACGCGCGAGGAGCTGCTCGCCCTGCCGGCGGCGGAGCGGCGCGCGGCCGTCCTCTCTTTCCTCGAGGAGCGCGCCGCCGCCCTCCTCGGCCGGCGGCCGGAGCCCGGCCAGCCGCTGACCGGCCTGGGGCTCGATTCGCTGCGGGCTGTCGAGCTCAAGATCGTGATCGAGACCGCGCTCGCGACACCGGTGCCGCTCGCCGAGCTGCTCGAAGGGTGCGGCACGGGAGAGCTAGCGGACCGGATCGCGGCCGCGCTGGCAGGCGCTCCCACGGCGGAGGAGGAGCTCGCCGCGGCGAGCCGACTGTTGCCAATGTGGCCCGTGGCGCCGGATGCCGGCGATCACCCGCTTTCGGTAGGCCAGCGCTCCCTCTGGCTGCTGGACCGGTTGGCGCCGCAAGAGGCCGTCTACAACATCGCGGTCGCGGCGCGGTCGGAGACCGATCTCCACGCCGAAGCGCTGCTCGCCGCCCTGCTGCGCCTCGCCGAGCGCCACGGCGCCTTGCGCGCCAGCTTCCATGAGGTGGACGGGGAGGTGGTGCAACGGATCCGGGAACGCCCCGAGGTCGACTTCCAGGTGGTGGACGCCGCCGGCTGGAGCGGCCGGTCGCTCGCGGAGCGGCTCGGCGATGAGGCCTGGCGGCCGTTCGACCTGACGGCCGGGCCGCTGCTCCGGCTGCGGCTCTTCACCCGGCCGGCCGGTCCGTCCGTGCTGCTCCTGGCCGTCCACCACATCGTGGCGGACTTCGGATCGCTCGCCGTGATGAGCCGCGAGCTGGGGGCGCTCTACCGGCAGGAGACGGGGGGGCCGGCGGCCGCGCTCCCGCCGCTCGCGCTGCGCTACGCCGACTTCGTGCGCTGGCAGGAGGAGAGGCTGTCCGGTCCCAGGGGCCGGATCCTCTGGGACTACTGGCGTCACCGTCTGGCAGGGCCCCCGCCCGACCTGGACCTGCCGGCCGATCGTCTCCGGCCGCCCGTCCAGACCTACCGCGGCGGCGCCCGAGCGCTGGGGCTGCCGCGCGCGCTGGCCGAGGGCGCCCGCTCCCTGGCACGCGATCAGGGATCCACGCTCTTCGCGACGCTGCTCGCCCTCTGGCAGGCGCAGCTCGGCCGCTATGCGGGGCAGGAGGACTTCACGGTCGGCTCTCCCATGGCGGGCCGCGGCGCGCCGGAGCTCCAGGGGCTCGTCGGCTACTTCGTCAACCCGGTGGCGCTGCGGGCCGGCCTCGCCGGAGAGCCGACCGTCGCGGAGCTCGTCGCCCGGACCGGCCGGACGGCGGTCGAGGCGCTGGAGCACTCCGACTGGCCGTTCGCACTGCTCGTCGAGCGTCTGCGGCCGGTGCGCGATCCCGCCCGTCCGCCGCTCTTCCAGGTGATGCTCGTGATGCAGGGGGCGCTGCCGGGGGATGACGCGGGGCTGCCCGCCTTCGCGCTCGGCGAGGCCGGGGCGCGCCTGGCGCTGGGCGGCGTGGCGCTCGAATCGGTGCGGATCGAGGAGCGGCGGGCCCAGGTCGACCTACTGCTGCGGGTGGCGGTGACGGACGAGGGGTTGGGGCTGAGCCTCGAGTTCAACTCCGATCTGTTCGACGGCCCGACCGCAGACCGCATGCTGGGCCACTTCCGTACTCTGCTGGACGGGGCGGTGGCCGAGCCGGGCCGGCGGGCCGCCACCCTGCCGCTGCTCACCGCTGGCGAGCGTGCGCAGGCGGTCACCGAGTGGAACGACACCGTCTGTCCTGCGAGCGAGTCCTGTCTGCACGAGATGTTCGAGGCCCAGGTCCGGCGCATCCCTGAGTCTGAAGCGCTCGTCGCCGGAGAGGAGCGGCTGACCTATGGCGAGCTCAATGCCCGGGCCAACCGGCTGGCGCGGCACCTGCGGTGCCTGCGGGTAGGGCCGGAGACCCGGGTCGGCGTCGGGCTCGAACGGTCCGCCGACCTGGTGGTGGCCCTGCTCGCCGTGCTCAAGGCGGGAGGGGCCTACGTGCCGCTCGACCCCTCCTACCCCGCGGAGCGGCTGGCCTTCCTGGCCGCGGACTCCGGGGCGCGCCTGCTGATCGCCCGCGGGGTCGTACCGGGGGAGCTCGCGGCCTGCGGCCTGCCGGTGCTCGATCTCGATCGCGAGACCTTCGCAGCCCAGAGCGCGGAAGACCTGGAGCCCTGGGCGGCGCCGGACAATCTGGCCTATCTGATCTATACCTCGGGCTCGACCGGCCGGCCGAAGGCGGTGGCGATCGAGCATCGCAGCCCGGTCGCCCTGTTGCTCTGGGCACGCGAGGTCTTCACGCCGGGGGAGCTCGCGGGGGTCCTCGCCTCGACGTCGATCAGCTTCGACCTCTCCGTCTTCGAGCTCTTCGCGCCGCTCGCCTGGGGGGGACGGGTGATCCTTGCCCGCGACGCCCTGGCGCTGCCGTCGCTCCCGGCCCGGGACGAGGTGACGCTGGTCAACACGGTCCCCTCGGCGATGGCCGAGTTGCTGCGGGGGTGGGCCCTGCCGCCGTCGTTCACGGTCGATCTGGCGGGGGAGCCGATCCCCGCCGCGCTGGTCGAGGAGCTCGGCCGGCACCCCGCGATCCGGCGGGTCTTCAATCTCTACGGCCCCTCCGAGGACACCACCTACTCGACCTGGGCGCGGCTGGCGCCGGAGGAGCCGAACGGTGCGCCGATCGGCCGGCCGGTCGCCGGCACGCGCGCTCATGTCGTGGACCGCGGCGGCGAGCTGCTGCCGGCCGGCGTGCCGGGCGAGCTCTGCCTGGGTGGGGCGGGCCTGGCGCGCGGCTATCTCGGCCGCCCGGAGCTGACCGCCGAGCGCTTCGTGCCCGACCCGTTCTCCGGTCTGTCCGGAGCCCGGCTCTATCGCACGGGCGATCTCTCCCGTCGCCGGCCGGACGGTATCCTCGAGTTCCTCGGGAGGTTCGATTACCAGGTCAAGGTGCGCGGTTTCCGGATCGAGTTGGGGGAGATCGAGACGGCGCTCGCCTCCCATCCGGCGGTGCGCGAGGCGGCGGTGCTGGCGCAGGAGGACGAGGCCGGCGGCCGGCGGCTGGTCGCCTATCTGGCGCTGGCGCCGGGGGCTCGGGTCGCGCCGGGGGAGCTGCGCGACGGCCTGCGGCAGCGGCTGCCCGAGCCCATGCTGCCGGCGGCCTTCGTCACCTTGGAGGCGTTGCCGCGGAACGCCAACGGCAAGCTCGACCGCCGGGCGCTGCCACGGCCGGAGGGGCTCCAGACCGCGACGGAGCGCTCCTATACCGCGCCGCG
>DASPJI010000421.1:0-9692 GCA_035628695.1 Thermoanaerobaculia bacterium
CGACAGCGCCACCCCCGACACGGCCGCGAGGAGAAGGTTCAGCGTCCCCGGGCAAAAAATTTCCTCCTGCCCTGTTGACACCTCTCCGCCCCTCTCGATAGACTCTGGACATCAGTACAAAGCCCGGCGCGTTGTTCTTCCCGGGAGGAAGGGGGATCGAGGAGAAGAGGAAGAAGAGGCAGGACCCCACGACTTGAACGGGGCAGGCCGGCGCGTGGCTGGCTTGCGGCCCGGAAGTGAGCTTGGACCCTCACTCCCAGGCCTATCCCACACAACCTCGACACAGGAGGATTTATGCAGGACAACCTGAAGGGTACCACTGTACCCAATCCGCAGCATCCCAACGCTTTCAGCAGTTCCTTCCTCAACCGTCTGGCCGAGCGGGACGAGCCTCCCACGGCCGGTGACGCCGACGTGGCCGGACCGTGGCGGATCGAGCCCGTGGTCTCGAACGGGCGGCATGGCTTCGGCCTGTTCCGGGTGGGCGAGAGCCTCTCCCGCGGCTTCGCCCCGTCGGCGGTCTTCCCGTCCCGGTGGCTCGCGCTCGTCTGCGCCGCCATCCTCCCCGGCACCGGCCGGGACCCTCTCCTGATCCTCTCCAGGCAGCCGGACGCCCACGGCGCCTATCCCGTCGCTCTCGCCGGGGGTGGCAGCGATGGCGGAGGCGGCGATGATGACGGCGAGGGCGGCGGCGGGACGGCCGGGTTCTTCCCCCTGTTCGACGAGCGGGCGGTCGATGCCATGAACGTCCTCGCTCATCTCCTGCGGTCGCCGGAGTCGCTCGCCTTCGTGCTGGAGGCGGCCGGGTCCGTGGCCCTGGAGCGGTGCGGCGCCATCCTCGACGAGCGGGTGGCGGCGGACGGGGCGGCCGGCTCCGAGTAGGACATCCTCATAGATAGGGGGCGTCACCGCCGGGTCCTTCGGCCGGTGGCGCCCCTCCTTTTCCGCATCTCCTGCCGGAGCGGCCCTGTCTGGAGGCGGAGAGGTCAGGCCTTGCGGCGGGAGCGCCGGGCGGACTCGGCGCGCGCCTGGAGGAGGTCGGGGAGATTCTCCTGGATCCACTCGTCGGCCCTGCCGAGCTGACGGAACTGCCGCTCGCGGCGCCGGAACTCCGGGGTGTGGAAGAGGCGCCGGCCGTTCTGGATCACCGGCGGCATGTCCGCGTGCAGCAGCTCGTGGTAGACGACCGCCTCGACGACGTAGCGGGGGATGCCGGGGTCGTCGAGCAGCCGGTGGATGCGGATCAGGTTGTCCTCGTAGGAGTAGCTGCCGAGCTGCAGACTGGAGGTGCGGCTGCGGGCGCCGCGGCGGCAGCGATGGGCGACGCCGGCGGGGCCGCGGCCCCAGGTGATCTCGGCGGTCAGCCGCCCCTCGAAGTAGCGCTGGTTGAGGTCGTCGGCGATGCGCCGCAGGTCGTAGGCCTCGCCGGCCGGACGCAACGGCACGCGGCGGCGCCCCTCGGTCTGGCGGTGGCGGGCGAAGTGCTCGCGGATGACCACCAGCGCCTGGCGCGCCCGCTCGCTGCCGCGCTTGCTGTCGACGAAGGTGGCGACGGCGCGCAGCACCTCCTCGGGGGCGACCGCGAACGAGCGGTGGATGCGCAGGCAGAGCTTGCTCGAGTCCCCCGGCGCGCCCGGGCGGACGGTGAGGATGGTGCGCCGGTTGTCGGTGAAGGTCAGGGAGCGGAGGCGGCCGTTGTTCCAGCGGTTGAGCCGGCGGAGCAGCTCGGCTTCCGGATCGCAGGGGTGGGGGACGAGCGTGGGGCGGCTGGTCGGCGGCGGCAGCTCCCGGGCGATCGATGCCGCCGGCAGCGCCGGGGTCCCGGGCCCGAACAGGTCGAGCTGGACCGGCTGGCCCTCTTGGCTGCGGCGCCCCGCCCGCTGGGGAGACACGAGAGCTTGTGCGGAAGATCTCGCCATCCGTGATCCTCTCGTCATCCGGTCCCATGGGCCCGGCTCCTGACGACAGCCCGAAGACTTTAGCACAGGGAGCCGGGGCCTCCGGTGCTCTCCGTCCTCCTCGAAACGGCCCTCGTTTCGGGAGAAACGGCCGTCCTCTCGCGCGAGACGGCAGCCATTCCCTCCGTAAGGGCCTTCGTTTCTCGCGAAATGCCCGCCATTCCTCGAGAAACGGCGATCATTTCGCACGAAAGGTCGGCCGTTTCCAGGGAAATGGCCGCCATTTCTCGAGGAATGAAGAGCATTCCTGCCGGGGCAGCGGCTCCCCCCGGAAGGATGGTTGTCATTCCGGCGGGAATGGCGATCGTTTCGGCTGCCCGAAGTCTGTTTCCGCGGCTTGCCTGCTTTACGGACCTACCACCCAGCGTTCCCCCACCGCCAGGATCGGGACCCGGCCCGCGTCCGCCCCGCGCTCGGCCAGCGCCTGCCGGAGGACCTGGGGGGCGAGATCCACGGGCTCGTCGGTGAGGTCGAACGCCCCCCAATGCATGGGGATCATCCAGCGCGCGCCGAGGTCGAGGAACGCCTGGTAGGCCTCGCCGGGGTCCACGTGCTGATAGCGCATGAACCACCGCGGCTCATAGGCGCCGATGGGGAGGAGGGCGACGTCGATGCCGGGGAAGCGGCGGCCGATCTCGGCGAAGCCGTGGTAGGAGCCCGAGTCGCCGGCGAAGTAGTAGCGGCGCTCGCCGGAGTCGAGCATCCAGGAGCCCCAGAGCGAGGCGTTCCTCCCCATGCCGATGCGGTTGGACCAGTGCTGGGCGGGAAGGAAGGTGAGGGTCCACCGGCCATGCCGGACGCTCTGCCACCAGTCGAGCTCGGTGACGCGGGTCCGGTCGCGGGACCGGAACCACGTCCCGAGCCCCAGCGGCACGTACCAGGGGAGGTCCGCCGGCAGTTGCCGGACCGTCCAGGCGTCCAGGTGGTCGTAGTGGTTGTGCGACAGCACCGCGAACGCCCCCGGAGGGATCGCCGCCAGGGGGATGCCCGGCGGGCTGAGCCGTGGAGGGAGCAGAGCCCGCGCCCCCCAGTGGGGATCGGTGAGCACCACGTCGCCGCCGTCGTGGATGGCGAACGACGAGTGCCCCACCCAGGTGACCGACGGCGGCGCCCCTCCATCCTTTAGATAGGCGCCGTCGTTTTCCACCACCGGCACGCAGGGGGGCGTCTTGCGGTCATACGGCCCCTTGCCCTTGAGCTTCCAGCGCAGGACGTCCAGCAGCCCGGTGTTGAACGGCTGCCACGGACAGAAGAACCGACCCGGCTCGCCGTGGGGGGCGTAGAGGAGGGCGGGGTCAGGAATCTTGTTTGCGGAGTGCATTGGAGTGCCGCTAGAATGAGAGGCGAGGTGCGGTGGGATGAGCCTTGTCGAGATTCTTCAGGACCATAACCCCTGGTGGAGCGATGGCGCCAAGCGACGGGCGGCAGATTATCCCATCCGCCGGGATCTGCAGCCGCTGCTCCTTGCGCAGGTGCTTCGGGTGGAGGACCGCCGGGCTATGGTCCTGGTCGGGCCTCGCCAAGTGGGAAAGACTGTGCTCCTGTTCCAACTCGCGGACGATGTGCTCGCCGCCGGCTGGCCACCTTCGAACCTGACCTACTTCGATTTCTCCGATGACCGTTTGACGACACCCGTGACCGCGCGGGAGATCGTCGAGGCGGAGCCGGTAGGGCTGGACCCCAGGTATCCAAGGGTGTTTCTTTTCGATGAGATCCGCTCGGCTCCGGAGTGGGACCGCTGGCTCAAGCAAGCGGTGGATTCCAAAGTGGGTCGTATCGTGGCGACGGATTCTGCCGCCGGTCTACTACGGGAGGGGGGCCTCGAGTCCGGACAGGGGCGTTGGGACCAGGTGCTCATCGAAGGGCTGTCCTTTCGAGAATTTGCAAAGCTCCACTCCCTGACTGGCGAAGCAGCGGAGGACGTTGTCCATCGGCTTCCCAACCTGCACGACCTCTATGTGGAGCGAGGGGGCTTTCCAGAGCACGCGACGAGCAGGAATCCGTTCGAGGTGCGGCGACGGCTACGGGCCGACATCGCGGAACGGGCGATCCTGCGGGACGTGTCCGGGAATGTCTCGGACGTACAGAGGGTGCTCGATCTCTTCGTCTATCTGGTCCAGGACTCCGGAGCGGAGCTGAACGCCGACGCTCGCGGACGGGATCTGGGTGCCGACCCGCGGTCGGTACGGGATTGGGTACGGCGCCTCACGGATACATCGCTCCTCTGTCCTCTGGAGCGCCTTGCTTCCCGGGCCTCCGCGGCCTTGCGTTCGAAGGTCAAGCTCTATGCCGCCGACCCGGGTCTCGTCATGTCGTTCGCACTCTCCCCGGTGCGGGATCCGAAGGTGCGGGCACGGGCTTTCGAAGCCGCCGTCTTTAGGCATCTTCGCGAGCTTGCCCGCACCGAAGATTGCCGGCTCGGCTACTTCCGGCAGGGGGACGATCTGGAAGTCGATTTCGTGCTCGAGATGGGGGAGAGGCGGGTGGCCATTGAGGTGACGAGCAGCTCACGGCTGCGCCCGGAGAAGCTGGCGCGTCTACGAAAGGCCGGAGAGATCCTCGGGGTGAGCCGTCCGCTGCTCATTCATGGAGGGCTGGTGGAGCAGAAGGTGGAGGGGGTCCAGCCCGTGGCGCTTCCGAGTTTTCTGATGAACCCCGGGTCCTGCTTGCAGGAGGGCGCTGATGAGTGAGGAGATCCCCCTCTGGGAAAGAGAGAGCCTCCAGCGCGAGTTCAAGGACCGCTTGGCGCTCGACAACCCCGAGATCATCGCGCGTGAGGCCG
Organism: Thermoanaerobaculia bacterium; assembly: GCA_035628695.1. Classification (GTDB taxonomy): domain Bacteria; phylum Acidobacteriota; class Thermoanaerobaculia; order Multivoradales; family UBA5704; genus DASPJI01. The sequence continues at coordinate 4,741 of DASPJI010000421.1, forward strand.
TCGGCATGCTCAACGCTTCGGGAGGAACGGTGTGGGTCGGCCTCAGGGACGACAAGGAGGGGCGCGCGGTCGAGGTTCAGCCCATCCCCGAGTCAGAACGGGAAAAGAAACGCCTGCTGGATTTCCTGGTCGATGCCATCGAGCCGTCCCCAAGGGGAAGGGAGCTGGATGTCCGGATCGTTGAGCGAGAGGGAGGTGCTCTCCTCACGGTCGTCCTGCACCCGAGCGAGACCCGGAAGCCCTATGCCCTCCTTAGGAAGGGAGGCCGCCACTTCGTCACGCGCGTGGGAGACCGGATCAGGCCGATGACCAGAGAAGAGATCGCGTCGCGATTCATGGGGGGCGGCGAAGAGAAAGAAGTCGTCGAAGAGACCGAGAAGAGTCTGAGGTCGGAGCTCCAGCTCTTCCAGAGAGAGCAGCCAGACTCTGAGGTCTTGTGGCTCCGCCTGGCACCGACGGCTCGGCTCAGCCTCGACCTCAACCAGCTCGAGTCCAGCGATCTCTTGATCGACCCTGCAGCGACCGGAAATCGCAGGGGGGGGAGTACTTTCCTCGCTGCCCGGGCTTGGGGCTCGCTGCCCGGCAGGGCTCGGGAGTCTGGCGCCACCTCATACCTTGCTGTGGGCAAGCCCGGCTCTTCCGAGCTGACCGTCCATCCGGATGGCAGCTTGCGCTTTTTGGTTCCCCTCAAGAGCCTTCATGCGGGTGCCGATCCCGAGGTTTCGAAACCCCTCTATCCCGAAGCACTGGCCGAGTATCCGACCTCCGTTTTTCGGCTGGCCGCCAAGCTCTATGCCCAACCCTCTCTCTGGGAGGGTGGAGACGTGCCACCGCCTGACTCGATCCTGGTGGTTGGCCTCGCTCTTCTGGGTCTCCGGGGTTGGTCATTGCGACCGGGCTCTCCGCATCTCCCGGGATCTATCGGCCATCACATGTTCCTGGCATCTGCTCCTCGGGTGTATCAGGAAGACGACTTCATTCTCGAGCCTCTTCTGCACTTCAAGAATAGAGATGTCTGTGAGGATCCGGATTCCTGTGGTTTCCGGCTGGTACGTCGTATCTATGGAGACGCCTTTCTCTTCTCGCTCAAAGATCTCCCCGCGGAGTTCGACCGGAAGACGGGCCGCCTGGTCCTTCCCGAGTAGGCTCCTCTACCCGAACCTCTCCCGCAACCGCTCCTGCCTGTACTCGAAGATCCGCCGCACGTCCCTCTCCACGAAAAGCTTGTTGACCAGCGTTCCCCCGAGGACGGCATAGCGGACGTAGTCGCCGACCAGGGTGCCGCCGTCCGCCTCCCGGAAGGTGTGCTCGTGGACCCAGAGACGGTAGGGGCCGCGGAGCTGCTCGTCGACGAAGCGGCGCGGCGGGTCCCAGGCGGTGATCCCGGTCTTCCAGCGCAGGGGGATGCCGCGCAGGCGGAGCCGGTACTCGATGAGCGCCCCCTGCCGCATCTCGATGGGCAGAGGGGTCAGGATCCCGAAGCGCAGCCAGTCCGGGGTGATCGCCTGGAGGTTGCCCGCGTCGGCGAAGAAGCCGAAGACCTCCTCCCTGGACCGGGGGAGGAGGATCTCGGTGCGGTGCTCGTGGACCTTCAAGCGGTCGCTACCAGACGGCATTCACCCCGGCAAAGGCTCGAATGCCACTATCCTTCGAGATCAGGAGCGAGCCCGTCTCCATGGCTGTCGCGACGATCAAGCGGTCCGCGGGATCACCGTGAAGCTCTTCCAGGGAGCCGGCGGCGACTGCGATACGAGGAGAGATCGGTAGAAGGGAGATCCCGGCAGCCAGTGCCTCTTCCACCCAGGCCAGTACGTCCCGATCCAACCGGAGGCGTCCCTTCGCGACCAACATGGAGACCTCCCAAGGGCTGATCGCCGAGATACCCACCTCTTCAGCATCCCGGATCAGTTGCTTGGCACGAGGGGAGAGCTTCTCAGGAGAAGAGCTCCACCACACCCAGGCGTGGGTGTCGAGGACGATCAAAACTCGGCATCCCACTTCTCCCCTGTGGGGGAGACGATGTCGTCCTCATACAGCACGCTTCCCAGCAGCGGCCTGGGCCTCTCGAACGGGACCACCTTGGCCACCGGCTTGCCTTCCTTGGTCACGATGAGGGTCTCACCGGTTGCCGCAACCTCGTCCAGCAGGGAGAGGCAGTGGGACTCGAACTCGGGAGCGGCCACGGAACGCGCCTTGATCGACATGGCTTGTGCTTACAGGAACCGCGAGCCTCTGTCAAGAACGAGGCGTCTGTGCCAGAAACGCCGCCCGGATCTGCTCCATCCGTGCCCGGTTGACCCCGAAGTCCTTCCTTCCCAGGCGCGAGGCCGACCGGAAGTGGATCAGCCGCGCCGCTTCGTCGATCTCCAGCTCCACGTCGTCGACGAAACGGAAGATCAGGGAACGGCACTCGGCATGAAGGTAGCCGGGCTCCTGCTTCACGATGCGCGTCCGGGGGTGCGCCCGGAGCACCCGCAGGAGGCGCTCCTGGGCCTCCGCCCGGGTGCCGGTGTAGGGGATCGGGTCCATGTGCTGGGGGCCCGGCGGCGCCTGGGTCGAGACGCAGTTCGGGGTGCGCGGGCAGGGGGCGAGGCGTGAGGTGGGCATAGGGTCTGTCTCCGGTCGGCTTCGTATTCTATGATGTGCCCCCTTCTGCCCGAGGCCCTAGCCATGGAGTCCATCCACGACGTCCCCACCCCCGCGCTGGTCCTGGACCTCGACGTGCTCGAGGCCAACCTGCGCCGCATGGCGGCGAAGACCGCGGCGCTCGGCGTCTCCCTGCGCCCCCACACCAAGACCCACAAGTGCGTCGAGGTGGCGGAGCGGCAGCGCGCCCTGGGAGCGGCCGGCATTACGGTCTCCACCCTGTACGAGGCCCGCGTCTTCGCGGATCATGGCTTCTCGGACATCACCTGGGCCTTCCCGGTGATCCTCTCGCGCCTGCGGGAGGTGGAGGAGTTGGCGGCGCGGGTCACCCTGCGCCTGATCCTCGACTCGCCCGCCGCCGTCGACGCCCTGGAGGCCCTCCGCCGGCCGCTGCACGTCTGGCTGGAGGTCGACTCGGGGCAGCACCGCTCGGGCGTCGACCCCGAGTCGCCGGCGGCTCTGGAGCTGGCGCGGGCGCTGGCGGAGTCCCCCTGGCTCATCTTCGACGGCCTCCTCACCCACGCCGGCCACTCCTACGACGGCAAGAGCCGGGAGGAGATCGCCGCCGTCGCCGAGGAGGAGCGGCGGGTCATGGCCGGCCTCGCCGAGCGGCTGCGCGGGGAGGGGATCGAGGTGCCGGCGGTGAGCGTCGGCTCGACGCCCGGGATGTCCGCCCGGCCGGAGACGGCGCGGCTCGACGGCGTCACCGAGGCGCGGCCCGGCAACTACGTCTTCTATGACTACACCCAGGTCGCCCTCGGCTCGTGCCGCGTCGTGGACTGCGGGGTGACCGTGCTCGCCAGCGTCGTCTCCCACCGGCCGGGGGACGAGCAGTGCGTGGTGGACGCCGGGGCGCTCGCTATGTCCAAGGACCTCGGCCCCAGGGGGCACGCCGGGTTCGGCGAGGTGTTCGCGGATTCCGGAGGGGGTACCGGCGCGGGCACCCTGTCCGGAGCGCGGCTCACTTCGCTGTCACAGGAGCACGGTATCGTGGGAGCGCCGTTCCCCGTGGGGACCCGCCTGCGCGTCCTGCCGAACCACTCCTGTCTCACGGTGGCGCAGTTCGACGAGTACCTGGTGGTCCGCGGCGACGAGGTCGTGGACCGTTGGAAGATCTGGCGCGGCCGCTAGCCTTCGCTAGCACCCGGCCGAGGAGAGAAGCGCGATGTTGATGCTGGACGCCGAGACCCGGGACGCCCTGTGGCGCCGCCTGATCGAGGCCATCGAAGACTATGCCTCCCGTGTGGGCGAGGCCCGTGTCGCCCCGGAGCTCGACCCCGAGGCGATCCGGTCGCTCCTCGCTCCCTTCGACTTCGCGCGTCCCGTAGAGCCCCTGGCCGCCCTCGACTTCGCGGTGGAGAACCTCTGGCGCCACCAGGTGCACACCCCCCATCCGCGCTACTTCGGGCTGTTCAACCCCGCCCCGGCCACCATGGGGATCGCCGGCGACGCCCTAGTGGCGGCGTTCAACCCGCAGCTCGCGGCCTGGAGCCACAGCCCGTTCGCCAACGAGGTCGAGAATCATCTGCTCCGTTGCCTGGGCGAGCGCCTGGGGTACGACCCGGCACGCGTCGAGGGGACCTTCTGCTCGGGCGGCGCCGAGGCCAACCACACGGCGCTCCTCACCGCCATCACCCGCGCCTTCCCCGAGGTCGGCCGCCGCGGGCTCCTCGCCCTGCGCAGCCAGCCGGTGGTCTACGCGACGCGCGAGACCCACGACTCCATCTGGAAGGCGGCGCGGGTGTCGGGGCTCGGCACCGAGGCGGTGCACGAGGTGCGCATCGACGCCGGCCGGCGGATGCGGGCCGACGACCTGGCGGCGCGCATCCGGGAGGACCGGGAGCAGGGGTTCGCCCCGTTCATGGTGGTGGCCACGGCAGGGTCGACCGGCGCCGGGGTGATCGACCCGCTGGAGGAGCTGGCGGAGATCGCCGACCAGGAGCGGCTCTGGCTGCACGTGGACGCCGCCTGGGGCGGCGGCGCGGCGCTGGTGCCGGAGCTGCGGTCGCGCCTCGCCGGCATCGGGCGCGCCAGCTCCATCACCTTCGACGCCCACAAGTGGCTGTCCGTCCCCATGGGCGCCGGCGTCTACCTGACCCGTCACGCGGGCATCCTGGAGCGGACGTTCCGGGTGGCCGCCGGCTACATGCCGCGGGAGGCGTCGGCGCTGCCGGTGGCCGACCCCTGGGCGCACACGATCCAGTGGTCGCGCCGGTTCACCGGCCTCAAGCTCTTCCTGTCGCTGGCGGTGGCGGGCTGGAGCGGCTACGAGGAGGCGATCCGTCACCAGACCGCGATGGGGGACC
>DASPJI010000422.1:0-4649 GCA_035628695.1 Thermoanaerobaculia bacterium
TCCAGCACGATCAGCCCGGTGGCCGCCTTGAACGGCGACGGAGGGAGGATCGCGGCCTCCACCGCCCCCGGGTCGAGCTGCCCCTCGGCGCCGGGAGCGGAGGGGAGGGTGCGGAGGATCAGGCCGGAGAGCGCCGCCGGCGCTCCCATCTCATAGAGGAAGATGTGGCTGCGCGCCTCGCAGATCACCTCGGTGCCGGGGCGGGCGTGGAGGTGGAGGGCGATCTGGTTGCCCATGGTGCCCGAGGGGAGGAAGAGCGCCGCCTCGTGCCCGAGGGCCGCCGCGGCCTCCTCCTCCAGGCGGATCGCCGTGGGGTCCTCGCCCCAGACGTCGTCGCCGACCTCGGCCTCGGCCATGGCGCGGCGCATCTCGGCGTCGGGCCGGGTGACGGTGTCGGATCGCAGGTCGATCAGGCCGGGCTGCATGGGCATCTCCTCACTCTCTCCTCAGAAGCCGAAAGCCACCCGGACGGCGCCCTGGATCTCCTCGGCCTTCTCCACTTCGACGGTGATCTTGGGCAGCAGGAGGTTCAGGGTCAACCCGGCGTAGAAGATGCTCTGGGTGTGGTCGTCCTCCAGAGCGGGCAGGAGCTCGCGCTCGAGCCGGGCATCGCTGTAGATCACGCCGCCGCCGATGTAGGGGGTGAGGACGGCGAAGCCCTTGGAGAGCAGCAGCTCGGCGCCGTACTGGTCCAGCTCGAAGCGGTCGGCGTCCACGGTGCGGGAGCCGGTCAGGCGGAGCGACAGGGCCGGCGAGAGGGTGCCGCCCTTGATCATCGCCCACTGCAGGTCGGCCGAGACGAGCTTGAGGTCGCCGCCGAGTGCGCGGCCGTAGGCGGCGCCGATGTCCACGCCGCCGGGGAGCCCCTTCCTGGCGCCGACGCGGGCAAAGGAGAGGAGGCCACCGGGCAGGTCGCCGCTCACGACCGTCCCGTAGAAGGGCTCCTCGTCGAAGCCGCGGTCTACGGAGGCGTCGGCATAGACGTCGAAGCCGGTGAGGCCGAGAGGGGCGGCGCCGTGCCGGGGGTAGTGGTAGACGTCGCCGCTCAAGCGCCGGTGGAAGGCCTCGAAGTCCCTGCGCGGCGGATCGGCGGCGAGGTCCCAGGCGGCGGCGGGGCCGGCTACCGAAACCAGGAGGAGCAGCAGGGCGGCCAGTCGCCAAGCCGTCCGCGGCGCATTGAGATCAGTCATCGGAATCCTCCTGCGTCCCGGTGTCCCCGGAGTCCGCCCATCCTCCGCTCAGCTCGGGCGACACGTACTCGGTGAGGAGCTCGCGGAGGAGCGGCGGCTCTCCCGACTCGAAGAGCTCGGCGATCAGCTTGCGGCTCAGCGCGTCCAGCGGGGTGAGCACGGCGAGGTTGCGCTCGCGGGCCAGCCCCTTGAGGTCGTAGTTGGCGCTGTCGATCCAGCGCGCGGCGCGGTAGATGGCCTGCCCCTGCTCCACCGGGCGTCCCAGGCGGAGCCACAGCTCGGCGGCCAGGGCGAGGACGCCCGCGATCCGCCGGTTGGAGGCGCCGCGGATCGGCGGCCGGGGCAGCGGGCGCGGCAGGAAGGGGAACAGGCCGAAGCCGTTGGCCGTGCAGGCGAACTCCCGTTCCGACGGCGGCGCGTGGTGGAAGAGGGCGTCGAACGTGGCCTCGTCACCCCAGCGCTCGGCGAGCCGCCGGCGGTCCTGGGGGGTGAGCGCCGGGGCAAGCGCCTGGACGTGGCGCACGCCGGCCGCGGCCAGCACCTCGCACCCCTCCTCCCAGAGCGACGGCGAATCGGTGAGCCCGGGCAGCAGCGGCCAGACGACGGCGGCGCCGCTCGGCAACCGGGCCAGCCGCGTGAAGTCGAGCTCCAGGAGCGCCGGCAGGAGGTCGAAGACGAACTCCGGCGTCGCCGGCCGGGGGAGGTACGGGAACTCCTCCACCGTCTCGGCGGAATCCTCGGCGTCGCCGTTCGCCGGCAGCTCGTCGCCCGGGAACACCTGCCGCAGCACCGGTGTACCGGCGGCCAGGAACTTCTCCGCTACCTCGCGGCGCGCCGCCTCGAGGTGCTCCGGCACGGGCGGCAGGTAGAGGAGGTCGTCGAGCGGGAACGCGAGCTGATGGAGGTCCGCCGGCTCCAGGTGCCGCCCCTTGCCGCGGCCCCAAGGGCCCAGCTTCCCCTCGGCGAAGTCCAGCCAGGGCATCTCGGGCGGCTCCCAGAGCCGCGGGACATAGCGGATCCAGAACCGGCCCGGCTCCGGCAGACGGACTCCCGGCCGGGGCGCCTCGTTCTCGGGTACGGACTGAGCTCTCACGGCAGGCTGACGGCCGGCTCGTGGACGAGCCCGCGCACGGCAAGGATCCGCTCCACGTACTTGGCGAGGACGTCCACCTCGAGGTTGACCCGGTCGCCGGGGACACGGGCGTCCAGGGTGGTGACCTCGAGGGTATGGGGGATGAGCGCCACCTCGAAACGGCCGGGGTGGAGGGCGGACACGGTAAGGCTCACACCATCGATGGTGACCGAGCCCTTGGAAACGAGATAGGCCTCCATGCCGGCAGGAATCTCGAAGGCGAGCACCCGGTGGTCGGAGAGGTCACGGCGGTCGACCACGCGGGCGGTGGCGTCGACATGCCCCTGGACCCAGTGGCCGCCCAGGGCGTCGCCGGCGCGCAGGGCGGGCTCCAGGTTGACGAAGCCGCCGCCGCGCAGGTCGCCGAGGTTGGTGCGGGCCAGCGTCTCGGGGGACAGCTCGACCGTGGACCGGATCGGCGGCTCGCCGGTCTCCGGCTCCAAGCCGGTGACGGTGAGGCAGACTCCGGACACGGCGAGGCTGGCGCCGATCTCCAGGCGCTTTCCTAGGTTCTGGCTGTGCTCGATGACCAGCCGGACCCCGCCCTGTCCCGACGGCGCCGGGTCTGCGACGAGCCGTCCCCGCTCCGCAACGATCCCCGTGAACATTCGTCCTCCCTAAGATCCCGCGGAGATTATCCCGATTCTGGAGCGCCGGGTCCACGCCCGGGTGTCACCTGAGGTAGCCTACGCGCCGAGATCCAAGGAGAAGACACCATGTCCCACCGGCTCAACATCTCCAGCGGCGGCCCCTGGGAGGCCAGGGTCGGCTACTCGCGGGCCGTGCGCGTCGGCCAGCACGTCCACGTGGCGGGCACCACCGCCATGACCCCCGAAGGGCTGGTCGGCAAGGGGGACCTCTACGCCCAGGCGAAGCAGACCTTCGCGACCATCGAGGCGGCGCTCCGCGAGGCCGGCGCCGGGCTGGAGCACGTCGTCCGGACGCGTACCTACGTGACCGACATCAGCCGCTGGGAGGAGGCCGGCCGGGTCCACGGCGAGCTGTTCGGGGACATCCGGCCCGCCTCCACGATGGTCGAGGTGAGCCGGCTCATCGATCCCGAGATGCTGGTGGAGATCGAGGTGGACGCGTACGTGCCGGAGTAGGATGCGATCACCGAGTGCTACGATGCTGCTCCTGTGGAGATTCCTATGAAGCAGACCCACTACCTCACCGCCGTCATCGAACGAGAAGACGATGGCTACATCGCCCTATGCCCCGAGCTCGACATCGCGAGCCAGGGCGATACCGTCGAAGAAGCCAAAGAGAATCTCCGCGAGGCGGTGGAGCTCTTCTTCGAATGTGCCGATCCCTCGGAAGTTGAGCGCCGGCTGCATCCCGAAGTGTTCGTCACGAGCCTGGAGATCCGGGTTGGGTAGACTGCGGGTGAGGTCCGGCCGGGAAGCCTGCCGGATTCTCGTACACCACGGGTTTGTGGAGATCCGATGACGTGGAAGCCACGTCATCATGCAGAAGAAGGTCCCCAACTCTACCTTGACGGTCCCGGTGCCTGATCACGACGAGCTCAGGCAGGGGACACTGCTTTCCATCATCCGCCAGTCGGGCCTCCCGCGGAGTCTCTTCGAGGCGCCCTAGCTCCGGCGCGCCAATCTCGCACTCACGCACCTACCCAAGCATAGGCCGGCTCACTATCTGGTCGTCCTTATGGTCAAGGAGGTTGTGCGTGAGAAGCAGGACCGTCTGCGGATTTTTCATGTTGTTGCTCGTGCTCGGCCTGGTCCCCGTGTCCGCTGATTCCGTGATCCAGCGCGGGATCGACGTCTTCACCACCCCCGGGGATGGGAAGACCTTCTACGACTTCGCCAAGAGCCCCATTCCGGCCGGCTTCTTCTGCAAGGGCTCCAAGCCGTTCGCCGGCAAGGTGGCCTTCAAGGGCCTGCCGCTCGCCACCGGCAGCCCGGATCAGCTTTGGGGCGCCGACACGGTCATCGAGCGGCTCGACGACGCCGCCTTCGATGAGAAGGGCGTCGCCATGACCCGGCTCCAGTTCCGGGCGCTGTCGCTGGTGAGCCTCAGCCCGGTCAAGACGTCCTGCGGCGCCTACCACGTCTATGTCTCCCTCGGCGGCCGGCAGCGGATCACCGAGATGAGCATCCTCCGGACCCAGGAGGGCGGCGGCAACTTCCTCGCGCCGCTCGCGGTGGACGTGCGCATGACCTTCATCCCGGTGAAGCCGGGGCTCGGCAAGGCCGCTCGCAAGCTGGAGCTCGCCGAGGGCTTCACCTTCCCGCCCAGCCCCCTGCCGTGGAGCTTCCGGGACCGTGCTCAGGCCAAGGGGATCGGCCTCGTCTCCGTCGACACCGACG
>DASPJI010000423.1:0-2994 GCA_035628695.1 Thermoanaerobaculia bacterium
TTCATGGTGCCGCGGCTCAGCGTGCCGCGGTCGTTGTAGAAGGCCAGGGTGAGGTCGGTGGCGTCCGGCAGCGCGGCGGCCAGGCGGGCGGCGAGGCAGTCGCTCGGCACCACGTCGAAGCCGACGCCGGGCAGCAGGGCGACGTTGGCGCGCCGCGCCTCCTCCCCCCGCGACAGCACCTCCTCGAAGACCGGGATCTCGCCGGTGATATCCAGATAATGGACGCCGGCGGCCAGGCAAGCGTGGACCATCGGCGCGCTGGTGCGCACGAAGGGGCCGGCGCAGTGGAGGACGGCGGAGAGGCCGGCCAAGCCGGCGGCCAGCGCCTGGGGGTCATCGAGGGAGAAGGCGCGGGATTCCAGCCCCAGCTCGCGGGCGATCGCCCCCACCTTCTCCGGATCGCGCCCGGCGAGGACGGGACGCTGGCCGCGGCGCACCGCCTCCCGCGCCGCCAACTCGCCGGTGTAGCCCGTCACCCCGTAGATCATCCACGCCGGCTCAGACATGACGGTCCTCCCTCTTTGTGGTCAACGCCTCCCGGGCGTCCAGCACCAGGCGCCGGGCGGTCTCCCGGTCGCCGGCCACGGCGGTCAGGTGGCCCATCTTGCGGCCGGGCCGCGCCGCCGCCTTGCCATAGAGGTGGAGCTTGACACCCGGGAACCGGCAGGCGGCGGCCCAGTCCGGCTCCCCCTTCTGCCACAGGTCCCCCAGGAGGTTGGCCATGGCCGCCGGCCGCAGCAGGTCGGTGGCGCCGAGGGGGAGGCCGCAGATCGCCCGGAGCTGCTGCTCGAACTGGCTGGTGACGCAGGCGTCGAAGGTCAGGTGGCCGGAGTTGTGGGGGCGCGGCGCCAGCTCGTTGACCATCAGACGGTCATCTCCCGTGAGGAAGAGCTCGACGCAGAGCACGCCGACCACGTCCAGCGCCTCGAGGATGCCGCGGGCGATCTCGATCGCCTCGGCCTCCACCTCCTGCGGCACCGCCGCCGGGGCCACCGACACATCGAGGATGTGGTTGCGGTGGAGGTTTTCGATGACGCCCCAGTGGGCGAAGGAGCCGTCGAGCCCCCGGGCCGCCACCACCGACACCTCCGCCTGGAAGTCGACGAAGGCCTCGAGCACCGCCTCCTGCCGTCCCAGGCCCTCCCAGGCCGCGGCGGCCTCGGACGGATGGAAGATCTTCACCTGCCCCTTGCCGTCGTAGCCCCAGCCGGCGGTCTTGAGCACCGCCGGGGTGCCGAGCCGGGCGAGCCCCTCCCGCAGGTCCTCCTCAGAGCGAACGGGGGCGAAGGGGGTGACCGGGAAGCCGGCGCCGGAGAGGAACGTCTTCTCCCGCAGCCGGTTCTGGGTGGTGTGGAGGACGGCGCCCGCGGGGCGGACCGGCGCCCGCTCGGCGGCGGCCGCCGCGGCCTCGGCGGAGACGTTTTCGAACTCGAAGGTGACCACCTGCACCCGGCCGGCGAACTCGCGCACCGCGTCGAGGTCGTCGTAGGCGGCGCGGACCTCGCGGTCGGCCACCTGGCCGGTGGGGGTGTCGCCGTCGGGGGAGAGGGTATGGACGCGGTAGCCCATGCGCCGGGCGGCGATGGCGAACATGCGGCCGAGCTGGCCGCTGCCCAGCACCCCGACGGTGGCACCGGGCAGGATGGCGCGGCTCACGGCAGGGTCTCTTCGCGCACCCGGCGCGTCTGCTCGTCCACGAACTCGCGGAGCCGCTCCCGCAACTCCGGGCGGGTGACGGCGAGGAAGCGGATCGCCAGCAGGGCGGCGTTGGCGGCCCCCGCCTTGCCGATCGCCAGCGTCCCCACCGGCACGCCGGAAGGCATCTGGACGATGGAGAGGAGGGAGTCGAGGCCGTTGAGGGCGTGGCTCTGGACCGGCACGCCGAGGACGGGGAGCAGCGTCTGCGAGGCGACCATCCCCGGCAGGTGGGCGGCGCCGCCGGCGCCGGCGACGATCACTTCGATGCCCCGCGCCTCGGCGCCGGTGGCGAACTCGCGCATCCACTCCGGCGTGCGGTGGGCGGAGACGATCCGGCACTCGTGGGCAACGCCGAAGCGGGTCAGCATCTCGTCGGCGTGGCGCATGGTCTCCCAGTCCGACTTGCTGCCCATGATGACGGCGACCAGGGGCGGCCCGCCGGGGCGGCTCTCCTGGGGGTTCTCCTGGGGTGTCTCCTGGGGCATGGGTCGGGTCCGGTCCGGGAGAGGGATGGGGCTGCCGTCCGAGCTTAGCACAGGGCCGAGTCGCGGGTCCGCGGGACCGGCGCAGGCGACTGGCAGCGAGGACGGGTGGCGGGCGGAGCGCACACGAAGGAGCCGAGCAGGGCCCGCGGACCCGCGACTCGGCCCTGTGCGGCACGGCTCCGCCCCCGGGCCGTCACACAGTGCTCACACCTCCCCCCTCGCCCCGCCCGCCGTCCTCGCGTAGAATTCACCGAGGTTTCCTTTCGCACTTCTTCTCAAGGAGAGAACTATGTTGCGTTCCTGTCCAGCACATCGCAAGGGAGCGTGTGTGTGGCTCGCTCTGCTCCTCCTGCTCGCGGTGACTCCGTGGGCGGCGGCGCAGACCGACGTCACGACCAGCCGTATCTCCGGCACGGTGTCCGACGCCGGCGACTCCCCCCTGCCGGGGGTGACGGTCACGGCCAGCAACACCGAGACGGGCCTCCAGGTGAGCGGCGTCACCGACGAGCGCGGCTTCTACCGTCTTCTCAACCTGCCCACGGGCATCTACGACGTCGCGGCCAGCCTCGACGGCTTCGTCACCTCGCAGGCCGACAACGTGCGCCTGCTCCTCGGCTCGACCCCCACCATCAACTTCACCCTGTCGAGCTCGTCCGTCGCCGAGACGATCACGGTCACCAGCGAGGCCCCCGTGGTGGAGGTCACCAACACCACGATCGGCACCACCATCCAGGAGGAGCAGATCGAGGCGCTGCCGGTCGCCGGCCGCGACTTCAAGAACCTGGTGCTGCTCACCCCCGAGACCCGTCTC
>DASPJI010000424.1:0-3697 GCA_035628695.1 Thermoanaerobaculia bacterium
GCCAGATCGCCCGCCCGCTCCGCCAGCTCGCCGTAGGTCATCGCCCGGTTCCCCAGGGCCACCGCCGTCCGGCCGGGGGTGCGCGCCGCCTGGGCCGCGATGAGCCGGTAGACGGGCAGCTCCGGCGGCGGGGCCTCCGTGTCGTTCCACTCCCGCAGGAGCTGGTGGCGCTCGGCCGCGCCGAGGAGCGGCAGGGCCGAAAGGCGGGCTCCGGGATCGGCCGCCAGGCCTTCCAGCAGGATCTGGAACTGGCCCAGGAGCCGCTCGATGGTGACCGCCTCGAAGAGGTCGGAGTCGTAGCGCGCCTCCACCACGAGACGGCCGGCGAGCCCCCTTTCGGCCCGAGGCGTCAGGGTGAAGGTGAGGTCCAGCTTGGCGGTGCCGTTCTCGATCGGCTCGGGCCGGAACCGGACACCGGCCGCCTCGCGCGCGGCCAGGGGCTCCTCGAGGGCGAAGAGGACCTGGAAGAGCGGGTTGCGTCCGGGCTCGCGCTCCGGCCGCAGCTCCTCGACCAGACGCTCGAAGGGCAGGTCCTGGTGGGCAAAGGCGGCGAGGCAGGTCTCGCGCACCCGGGCCAGCAGGTCCGGGAACACCGGATCGCCGGCGAGGTCCAGCGGCAGGACCAGGCTGTTGACGAACAGGCCGATCAGCCCCTCCACCTCCACCCGGCCCCGGTTGGCTACCGGAGACCCCACCGCCAGCCGCTCCTCCCCGGCGGCGCGGCCGAGGAGGACCGCGAAGGCGGCGAGGAGGGTCATGAACGGCGTGCTCCCCTGGCTCTGGCCGAGCGCGCGCAGGTCCGCCGCGAGACTGGCGGGGAGCGTGGTCCGGCGGGCCGCGCCGCGAAAGCCGGGGACCGCGGGGCGCGGGTGGTCCGCCGGCAGCTCCAGCACCGGCAATCCGGCCAGACGCGCCCGCCAGCCCTCCACGTGGGATGCCAGCACCTCCCCGCGCATGTGCTCCCGCTGCCAGGCCGCGTAGTCGGCGTACTGCACCGGCAGCTCCGGCAGCGGGGAAGGCCGGCCGGCGGCGAAGGCGTCGTACAGCGCCGCCAGCTCGCCCAGCAGCACGCCGGCCGACCAGCCGTCCGCCACGATGTGGTGGAGCACCAGGACCAGCACGTGCTCCTCCGGAGCGAGACGCAGGAGGAGCGCCCGCAACAGCGGCCCTCCCTGGAGATCGAAGGGCCGCGCGGCCTCCAGCCCCGCCAGGCGCGCCGCTTCGCTCTCCCCTGCCGCGAGATCGATCACCGGCAGGGCCGGGGGGGCAGGAAGCAGGACGATCTGGACAGGGGGCCCGCCGTCTCCGCCGAACACCGTGCGCAGGGCTTCGTGCCGGCGGACCACCTCCCCCAGGGCGCGCTCCAGGGCGGCGGCCCGCAAGGGGCCCGACAGGTGGATGGCGGCCGGGATGTTGTAGGCGGCGCTCCCGGGCACCAGCCGGTCGAGGAACCAGAGACGCTCCTGGGCGAAGGACAGGGGGAGGCCACCCTCCCTGGAAACCGGGCGAATGGGTGGTGACTTCGGGACACCCGCGGCTCCCCCCGTCTGCTCCAGGAAGGCGGCCAGGCGGGCCACCGTGGGGTTCCGGAGGACGGCGGACAGCGGCAGCTCGAATCCGGACGCCGCATGCAGCCGGGCGGCGAGCCGGGTGGCCAGGAGCGAGTGCCCGCCCAGGTCGAAGAAGTCGTCGTGGCGGCCGACACGAGGGACACCCAGGACCTCGGACCAGAGCGCCGCGAGCCGTTCCTCGGTCCCGCCGCGCGGCGCGTTCCCTCCTGGCTCGAGCGGCCCGGACCGGACCTCCAGTCGAGCGAGCGCCCGCCGGTCCACCTTGCCGTTGGGGGTCAGGGGGAGCTCCGGCAACGCCACCCAGCGGGTGGGTACCATGGGCTCGGGAAGCGCCCGCCGCAACGAGTCACGAACTGGGGCAAGATCGGTCAGGTCCGTGGCCACGAACGCCGCCAGCCGGCGGCCGCTGTCCGCAGCAGCGCCGTCGTCGAGAGCAAGGACCGCCACCCCCCGCACCTCCGGCTCGCGGGCGATGGCGGCCTCGACCTCCCCCAGCTCGATGCGATAGCCGCGCACCTTCACCTGGTGGTCGATCCGCCCCAGGAAGTCGAGGTCACCGTCGCGGCGCAGGCGCACCAGGTCTCCCGTGCGGTAGAGGCGGCCTCCGGGCACTTCCCCCAAGGCGTCAGGCACGAAGCGTTCGGCGGTGAGGTCCGGACGGCCGAGGTAGCCGCGGGCGAGCCCGGCGCCTCCCAGGTACAGCTCCCCCGGAACGCCGGCCGGCACGGGCCCGCCGCGGTGGTCGAGGACATAGCCCCGGGTCCCCGCGATCGGCCGGCCGATCGTGACATCTCCACCCGGGACGAGGAGCGTGCCGGTCGAGTAGGTGGTGTCCTCCGAGGGGCCGTAGAGGTCGTAGAGCCGCGGCCCCTCCAGGTCATGGATCGCCGCCGCGAGAGCGGGAGGGATCGGCTCGCCCGCCAGATTGATCACCCGCACCGACCGCGGCACCTTGCCGCTCCGCACCAGCTCGGCCATCGCCGAGGGCACGGTGTTGACCAAGGTGACCTCCGACGACGCCGGCAGCTTCGGCAGGGCCAGGGCGTTCTCCGCCAGGATCACCCGGCCGCCGCGGGAGAGCGGGACGAAGATCTCGAAGATGGAGAGGTCGAAGCAGACCGAGGTGACGGCCAGGACGCCGGCCAGGTCTTCGGGGGAGAAGACGCCGCGGCTCCACTCGACCAGCGCGGCGGCGCTCCGGTGCTCGATCGCCACCCCTTTGGGGCGGCCGGTGGAGCCGGAGGTATAGATAAGGTAGGCGAGATTATGCGGACCAGCCGCAGGATGTGGGCGGGTTGGGACAGGGGGAGAATCGTGAGGGCCTCCCGCTTTCATCTCGATCCGCCGCCCCTTGAAGCCCGGCACCTCCGGCGCCACCTCAGGAGAGGTGACCAGCACCTGGGCGCCCGAGTCCTCCAGCATGAAGGCGATGCGCTCCCGGGGATAGGCGGGGTCGAGGGGGACGTAGGCGCCGCCGGCCTCCAGCACCCCGAGGAGGACGGCGACGAGATCGGCGGAGCGCGGCAGGCAGACCCCGACCCGGACCTCTGGGCCCACACCCAGGTCGCGCAACGCTCCGGCCCAGCGGCGGGAGCGGGCAGCCAACTCGCCATAGGTGAGGCGCGTCCTGCCGTCCACCAGCGCCTCGGCGTCGGGGGTCCGCTGGACCTGCTCCGCGAACAGGTCGTGCAGGCAGACGTCCCGGCGCGGCAGCTCGCTCCCGGCCTCGTTCCAGACCACCAGGAGCTGGTGACGCTCGGCCCCGGTGAGCAGCGGCAGGTCCCAGAGCCGCCGCGCGGGATCGGCCACGGCCCCGGCGAGGAGGCTCGGGAAGTGGCCCAGCATGCGGCCGGCGGTGTCGTCCTCGAAAAGGTCCGCCGCGTATTCCAGCACCGCTCCCAGTCCGCCGTCCGCCACCGGAGCCAGACGCAGGGTGAGGTCGAACTGCGCCCGCCGCTCCCCGAGGCGCACGGACTCCAGGGACAAGCCTTCCAGGCCGGCGCGCGCCCCCGCCTCCCCCAGCGAGAAGGCGGCGAGGCCCGGGTCCTCCCCCGGCCGCACCGCCTGGAGGATCAGCATCGTCTGGAACAGCGGCGAGCGCGACGGATCGCGCGACGGCTGCAGGC
>DASPJI010000425.1:0-2755 GCA_035628695.1 Thermoanaerobaculia bacterium
GGGGCCGCGGCAGGATCCGGATGTCGATCGGGCGCCCCTCTCCATCGGGGACGCGGGCGGCGTCTCCCCGCCAGAGCCGGCGGACGGTCTCGATCCCCTCGTCCGCGGCGGCGTCCGCCAGGGCCAGGGCGATCCCCACCCGTCCTTTAGACAGGTTGTCCACCAGCGACCACTCCTCAGCGACCCGGATCGGGTTGTGAAGCGGGACCGCGAGGCCGGCGGCCCTGAGGCCGATCCGCCGGGTCGCGGCCGCCAGGGCCGCGGCGGCGACCGCCGGGTTGGGAAAGAGGCCGTCGCCGTGCTGTTCAGGGAGCCACAGCGCGGCGAGCCCGCGGCGGTCGGCCTCACGGGCGACCTCCAGGAGAAGGGGCGCGTCGTCCCCGCCGGTGAGGAGGAGGCTGAGCCGCATCAGCGTGCCGCTCCGTCCAGGACCGAGCGCAGCGCCCGCGCCAGGGATTCCACGTGAGGGGACGTGACCATGCTGTGGTGATCGCCGGGAACGGTCACCATGTCGGCGGCGGCGAGGGCGCTCCAATCTCCGTCCGGGCCGGCGTCGAGGTGGCCGCTGCCGGCGGCCCGGACGACGGTGATCCGCCCGGGAAAGGGGCGCGGCTCCCAGGTATTGGCGGCCCGCAGGTTGGCTTTGAAGACCTCCACCAGGCCTACCGCGCGGCGCTCGTCCAGGTCGTCCCCCATCCGGCCCGCCCGCCGCGCCCGGTCCAGGACCAGGGCGACCTGGCTCCGGGTGTCGAGCCCCAGCAGCTCGGCCGGGGAGACCGGCACGTCCTGGAGGAAGCCCTCGTCGAGGCCGCGGACCAGAAGCTCCGCCTCTTCCTCCGGAGACACCACGGCGACACGAGGCGACACGTCCAGGATGGCCACGAGACCGGCCGGCTCGCCTCGCTCCGCCAGCCGGCAGGCCATCTCGTAGGCCACCAGCCCGCCGAAGGACCAGCCGCCGAGATGCCAGGGCCCGGCGGGTTGAACGGCGCGCAACGCTTCTATATAAAGGTCGGCCATCTCGCCGATCCGGTCGAGGGGAGGGCGCTCGCCGTCGAGCCCCGGCGCCTGCAGGCCGTACAGCGGCTGGTCCGGGCCGAGGGCGCGGGCCAGCTCAGCGTAGCAGAGCACTCCCCCGCCGCCCGGATGGACCAGGAACAGCGGCGGACGGCTCCCCCGCGGCTGAATGCGGACCAGCGGCGAGTCTTCAACGGGTGCGAAGGACGGGCGGAGCCAGTCCGCCAGCGCCTCGACGGTCGGCCGCTCGAACAGGGTGGCGATGGGTACGGACCGGCCGAAGTGGGCCTCGATGCGCGAAGCGAGGCGGACCGCCAGCAGCGAATGGCCGCCCAGGGCGAAGAAGTCGTCGCGCGCCCCGATCGGACGCACGCTGAGCAGGTCTTCCCAGATGCGCGCCAGCTCGCGCTCCAGATCGTCGCGCGGCGGCTGGGAGGCGGTCGCGGGCCGGTCGATCTCGCGCGCCGCGAGCGCCCGGCGGTCCACCTTGCCGGTGGCGGTCAGGGGGAGGGCGTCGAGCCAGCCGAAGGCGGCAGGGATCATGGGCTCGGGCAGCCTCCGGCGCAGGGAGGCGCGGAGGAGCTCCGGATCCGGAGGCGCGGCGTCCGGGTCCCGTGGCACCAGCCAGGCCACCAGACTCTCCCCCTGCACGACGACCGCGGCCTCCCGCACCGCCGGCTCCGTGGCGAGCGCCGCCTCGACCTCCCCCGGCTCGACGCGGTGGCCCCGCACCTTGACCTGGCGGTCCAGCCGCCCCAGGAACTCGAGGTTGCCGTCGGCCAGCAGTCGTACGCGGTCCCCCGTGCGGTAGAGCCGGGATCCCGGGGCGGCCCGCGGGTCCGGATCGGGGATGAAGGCTTCAGCGGTGGCGGCGGGGCGGCCGAGGTAGCCGCGCGCCAACGGTCCGCCGAGCCAAAGCTCGCCGGCGACGCCGATGGGGACGGGCCGGCCCTGCCGGTCCACCACCCGGGCGGAGCGCCCCGCCACCGGCCGGCCGATCGGGACGGAGCCGGAGGGCGTGGACCGGATCTCGCCGCTCACGTCGAACAGCGTGGGGGTAATGACCGTCTCCGTCGGGCCGTAGGAATTGAGCAGCCGGGCTCCCGGCGCCACGGCCGGCCATCGCCGTGCCAGCTCGAGCGGCATGGACTCGCCTCCGGTCTCCAGGACACGGAGCGCGCCGGAGCCGAGTAGACGGCCGGAGGCGGCCAGATCCGCGACGGCCTGGCGCCAGTAGGCGCTCGGCATCATGGCCGCGGTGATGCCCCAGCGCTCGAACCGGTCCGCCAGCTCGGGCACGCTCCACATCCGGCCGGCCCGGGGGAAGTAGGCGCCGCCGCTCACCAGCGTCGCCAGCATCTGCTCCAGGGAGGGATCGAACCCCTCGGCATAGACTCCGAGCAGACGATCGCCCGGCCCCAGCTCGAACCGCCGGGCCAGGTCGGCCTCGTGCCAGGCGAGGGGCCCGTGCGGGACGGCCACCCCCTTCGGGGCTCCGGTCGAGCCCGAGGTGTAGAACACATAGGCCAGGGCGTCGGGATGGAGCTCCACAAAGGGCGGGGTCTCCGGCCAGGAGCCGTCGTCCCGGTCGCCGTCCCAGTCGAGGCGGACAACCCGCGGACCGTCCGGCAGCCGCGCCAGGAGCGCCTCCTCGGTCAGCAGCAGCGAGGCGCCGCTGTCGGCGACCAGGAACGTCAGGCGCTCGGTGGGCAGTTGGGGATCGAGCGGCACGTACACC
>DASPJI010000426.1:0-8931 GCA_035628695.1 Thermoanaerobaculia bacterium
GTCGCTGGCGCGGTCGAACAAGCTCCCCAACGCCGAGGAGCTGTTCTCGAACGGCCCGCACCTCGCCACCAACGCGTTCGAGGTGGGCAATCCGGCCCTGGACGAGGAGACCAGCCTCGGGCTCGACCTGACGCTGCGCAAGACGACAGGCCGGCTCACCGGCGAGCTCACCCTGTTCAGCAACCGCTTCGACGACTTCATCTTCGAGCGGGCGACGGGGGAGGAGGAGGACGAGCTGCCGGTCTTCCAGTACGTGCAGCGCGACGCCGAGTTCCGCGGCGCCGAGCTGACCGGCGTCCTGGAGGTCTTCCACGCCGAGCCGTACCACGTCGACCTGGAATTCGGCGCCGACTTCGTGCGCGCCGAGCTGAGGGACACGGGCGAGCCCCTGCCCCGCATCCCCCCCCGGCGCTTCCGGCTGGGGGTCCACTACCGCGGCGAGAAGCTGGACGCCCTGATCGAGGGGCAGCGCGTTAGCCAGCAGGACCGGGTGGCGGCTTTCGAGACCCCGACCGAAGGGCACACGCTGCTCAACGCCAGCGTCGGCTACCGGATCTTCACCTCGCGGGCGGTCTACGACCTGCTGCTGCGCGGCACCAACCTGACCGACGAGGAGGCGCGCAACCACGTCTCCTTCCTCAAGGACCGGGTGCCCCAGCCCGGCCGGGACATCGGCCTGGCGCTGCGGGTGGGCTTCTAGGGAGCCGGGGAGAGGGGGCCGCCGGTCCCCTCTCCTTGCCTTCCCCCGCCGCGTCGGGTAGCCTCCCACGCCAGGAAATCAACCGCTCAACTTCCCGGGGCGCGGTCCCCCCGCGCGAGGAGGCAAACTTGCGGCTCGTCTCTCTTCTGGGCCTCGTCGTCATGCTCGGCATCGCCTGGCTGCTGTCCAACAACCGGCGGCGGATCCCCTGGCGCACCGTGGTCACGGGCACCCTGCTCCAGTTCGCGTTCGCGCTGCTGATCCTCAAGACCTCCGGCGGGCGGGCGTTCTTCGGCGCGGCGAGCGAGTACGTGACGGCGTTCCTGGACTTCTCGGACGCGGGAGCGCGCTTCGTTTTCGGCGACAACTTCACCGAGCACTTCTTCGCCTTCAAGGTGCTCCCCACCATCATCTTCTTCTCGAGCTTCATCACCGTCCTCTACTACCTGGGCGTGCTGCAGTGGATCGTGAAGCTCTTCGCCTGGATCATGATGCGGCTCCTGGGGACCTCGGGCGCCGAGTCGCTCTCCGCCTCGGCCAACATCTTCGTCGGCCAGACCGAGGCGCCGCTGCTGATCCGCCCCTACGTCGGCACCATGACCAAGTCGGAGCTGATGGCGGTGATGACGGGCGGCTTCGCCACCATCGCCGGTGGTGTGCTGGCGGCCTACGTGGGCATGGGCGTCTCGGCCGGGCACCTCATCGCGGCGAGCGTCATGTCGGCGCCGGCGGCGCTGGTGATGGCCAAGATCATGTTCCCGGAGACCGAGGAGAGCCTGACCGCCGGCGAGGTGCGGGTGGAGGTGGAGAAGCCGTGGGCCAACCTCATCGACGCCGCGGCCGAAGGGGCCACGGCCGGCCTCAAGCTGGTCCTGAACGTCGCCGCCATGCTCATCGCCTTCCTCGCCCTGATCGCGGTGATCAACGCCATCCTGGGGCAGCTCGGCGTCTGGATCGGCTTCCCCGGCCTGACCCTGGAGTGGCTCCTGGGGATGGTCTGTCGGCCCCTCGCCTGGGTCATGGGGGTGCCCTGGCACGAGGCGGACGAGGTGGGGACGCTCCTGGGCATCAAAACCGTGCTCAACGAGTTCGTCGGCTACGTGGAGCTCGAGAAGATGGCGGCGGCGGGGCTCTCGGAGCGCTCCCAGGCCATCGCCACCTACGCGCTGTGCGGGTTCTCCAACTTCTCCTCCATCGCCATCCAGATCGGCGGCATCGGCGGCATCGCGCCCGAGCGCAAGGGGGACCTGGCCCGGCTCGGCCTGCGTGCCATGGTGGCCGGCTCCCTCGCCTGCTTCCAGACGGCGACCATCGCGGGGATGCTGCTGTAGCGGGGCACGGTTTTCGCAGAGCCCTCCAGCGGATTTTCTTGGCTGTTCTCAGCGGCGGGGGTTCATGAATAGAAGACTTTCGATTTATAGTTTCCCGTCGGCTTTTTCCGTGGAGGTCGCAGTTTGACGGGAGCTCGTCGGTTCATCATCTCCTCGTTCGTGGTCTTGGCGGTGTTGCTGGGGCCGGTGTCTTCCAGTGTCCAGACGGCGTCGTCCCAGGGGGCACGTGGAGCGGAGGCCCAGACCGCCCAGTCGGCCGCCCAGTCGGCTCTCCAGCGGACGGTGGGCTTCGAGGTCAACCGCGCCCTCCAGGTGACGGCGGCGTTGGGCGTCCACGTGATGGACGTCGATACCGGCGAGACCGTCTACGCCTACAACCCGGACGAGCTGCGGATCATCGCCTCGAACACCAAGCTGCTCACCACCGCGGCGGCGCTCGACGCCCTCGGGCCGGGGTACTTCTTCGAGACCCGGTTCGTCCAGCGGGGCCCGGTGCAGGACGGCGTGCTGCGCGGCGACCTGGGGGTGATCGGCGGCGGGGACCCCCACATCTCGGGCCGCGACTACGACGGTGACTCGCTGGCGGTGTTCCGTGAGTGGGCCCGGGCCCTCCAGCAGCGGGGGGTGCGCCGGGTGACCGGGGACCTCTACCTGGACCACGGGCTGTTCCGGCCGCCGGTGGTCCATCCGGACTGGCCGCCGGAGCAGCTCACGAGCTGGTACGAGGCGCCGGTGGACGCCCTCTCCTTCAGCGACAACTGCGTGCTGGTGCGGGTGTCGCCGGCGAGCCGGGGTGGGAAGGCGCTGGTGGAGATGGTGCCCAACGTCGGCGTCTTCGAGGTGGACAACACCTCGCGCATTGTGGACTCGCGAGGCGCGCACAGCCTCGTGGTGGCGCGGAAGGGCTCGACGCTCGTGGTGCGCGGCGGGATGTGGAAGAGCTCCGGCCCCATCGAGACCTGGGTGACCGTCCCCGATCCCGTGACCTACTTCGGGCTGGGGGTCAAGGCGGCCCTGGCGTCGGAGGGGGTGACGCTCGAGGGGGGGCTGCGGCCGGTGCCGCGCCTGCCCGGGGACATCTGGGAGCGGGTGGCGGTGCACCGGACCGACCTGGGCACGGCGGTTCGGGTCACCAACAAGCGGAGCCAGAACTTCTACGCCGAGAGCCTGGCGAAGCTCGTCGGGGCGACGCGCTGCAGCGAGGGGAGCTGGGAGGAGGGGGTGCGGGCCATCTCGGAGTTCGCGGTCTCCACCGGGATCCCGGAGGGCTCGTTCGAGATGGCGGACGGCTCCGGGATGAGCCGCGGCAACCGGTTCTCGCCGCGGCACCTGACGACGCTCCTGCGGCACATGTTCTTCCATCCGGCAAGCCTCGAGTTCGCCCAGTCGCTCCCTTACGGCGGCGAGGACAACGGCTCCTGGAAGCGGCGCCTGGCGCAGTCCCCCTACCGGGGGAATGTGTTCGCCAAGACCGGGACGCTGTCGGGCGTCTCGGCCCTGTCGGGCTATGCCAAGGCGGTCTCCGGCAAGACGTACGCCTTTTCGATCCTGCTCAACCGGGTGGGGGGCAACGCCCACGCCGCCCAGGACCGGATCGTCATGGCCCTCATCGATAATGGTTGACGGGCTGACGGGCTGACCGGCTCCGGCCGTTTCCGCTATCCTTCCCCGGGGCCATCCCCCAAGAGGAGACCACTGCGTTGATCACGACCGAGGCCCGTCCGGTCAACTACCGGACGCTGATGAAGAAGGTGGAGCAGGTGGTGGCGTCCATGGGGCGCGAGGACGACGCCGCGACGTCGATCCCCTCCCTGCTCGACAGCATCATCGACAAGTTCCGGGACGAGTTGGGCATCTACGGCGGCCGGCTCTACCGGCGGCGTGGTGGCTACTACGTGCTCCAGGGGATCTTCGGGGACGCCAAGGAGGTGCCGCGCGGCCTCAAGGTCCCCCTGTCCTATCCGCCGATCCAGCTCCTCCTCGAGCAGGGCGCGGTCTACATGGATGCCGAGGACCCGCACATCGACAAGAGCCTGGAGGATCTCTTGGGAGTGCAGCAGTTCGCCGCCATTGAGGTGGGGGACGAGGAGTACATCCTGGCGTTCAACGTGGCGCCCGGGCACCACCGGGACGACGTGCTCTTCTCGCTGGGGATCCTGCGTCACAGCGTCAACCAGCGGCTGCGGCAGGAGCGTCTGCAGGGGATTTTCGAGGAGGCGCGGAAGATCCAGGCCTCGATCCTGCCGCGGCGGGTCCCCACCTACGGCGATTTCGACCTCTTCGGCCGCTCCGAGCCGATGGAAGAGGTGGGGGGCGACTTCTATGACTACATCCCGTTGACCGAGAAGATCATGGGCCTCGCCATCGCCGACGTCTCGGGTCACGGCCTGCCGGCGGCGCTGCAGGTGCGGGACATCTACATGGGCCTGCGGATGGGCCTCGCCCGCGACTTCAAGATCGTGCGCACCGTGGAGCGGATGAACCGGATCATCCACCAGAGCACCCTGACCAGCCGCTTCGTCTCGATGTTCTACGGCGAGCTGGAGCAGAACGGCGTCTTCATCTACGTCAACGCCGGCCACCCGCCGCCGTTCCACCTCTCGGCCGACGGCAAGGTGCGGGAGATGACGGAGGGCGGGCCGGTGCTGGGGCCGCTGGCCGACGCCAGCTACGAGCGCGGCTTCGTGATCATGAAGCCGGGCGACATGATGCTGTTCTACACCGACGGCATCTGCGAGGCGCACGGCCGGGAAGGGGAGAGCGGGCCGCTGGAGGAGTACGGCCTGGAGCGTCTCCTCCGGGTCGCCCGGCAGAGCCTGGGCAAGCCGGCCCGCGACGTGGTGGACGCCGTCTTCGCCGATGTCGAGGCCTTCACCGGCGGCGCCGACCCCGAGGACGACCGTACCCTGATGGTGGTCACCTATCCCCAGGTGGACGTCAACGTCACCCAGGCCTTCCCGCGGCCGGTGGGGCTGATCTAGGCACGCCCCGCCCGCCGTCCTCCCCTCCCCGGCTCGGCGCCATCCTTGCAGGTAACAACGCAGGACTTGATTTAGTCCCCGCGATGGCGCATTGTTAGCGCATACCCCAGAAGTGAGGAGACCTAGATGAGCAAGACAGAGTTGGACCGCCTCATCGCGGATCTGCAGAGGCATCCGGACTTGATGGCGGAGCTCCGCCGCCTGATCCCGGACCTCGACCGGATGGTCCGCTGGGTGGCCGAGAAGGGCTACCGGGTGACGCTGGCCGAGCTGCGGCAGCTCCTGGACAGCGACCGCGAGCTGTCGGACGACGAGCTCGAAGAGGCCGCTGGTGGTGAGGACGGCTGGACGCCGCCACCGCCGCCGCCCCCCGCTGAGTGACCTGGGACGGCTGGCTCTCCGTCCTACATCCGCATCTGGCAGGCCCCCTGTCCGATGAGCGGGCTCTGGATCGTCTTGGCGCATTGACTTGCAGGCTTCCGGGCGAGTGCCTGGGAGCCTTGGAGGTGCGCTTGGCGCCCGGGTCCGCTCCGGTGGACTTCTCGCTACGGCTGAAGGGACCCGAGCAGGTCAAGCTGATCGCGCCCGGACTCCTTCCTCCCCATCTCGAAGATTTCCTCGCGCGCTGGGCGGAGCCGGGCGGCCCCTTCGTCCCGGTCCGTGCCCTCTGGCTCGAGTTCGACCTCGACAGACCTGTGGAGGAGGCGCCCGTTCCCGCCGTCATCGCCAAGCTCGGGCAGGGAACCGATCCGGTTTGGGCCCTGGACGTGCTCTGGCCGGCTCTCCAGGGGAGCCCCCTCCATCCGGCCCAACGCGAGCGGGTGCGCGCCTGCTGGGAGGCCATTCCTCCCGAGAGCTTTCTTCTCTATGCCTTCAGCCTGCTCTCGCGGCCGGGTGGGGCCGTCCGCATGGAGCTCTTCGGGCTAGATCTGGAGGGCATCGCCGGCTATCTGGGCCGGATCGCCCCCGCCGCCGTCTCGCGGGTACGAGAGGCCGCGGCCCTCCTCCGGGACGCCGAGCGCCTCCACCTCTCCTTCGATGTCACGGACGAGGTCCTGCCGCGCATAGGCATCGAAGGTTCCTATCCAAGGCTGCCCCGGCGCGAGCCCGCCTGGGTGGCGCTGCTCGACCGCTTCGTCGCTACGGGGCTCTGTGCGCCCGAGAAGCGCGACACCCTCCTCGCCTGGCCGGGGTACGACACCTTCTGGACGGCGCCGGCGTCCTGGCCGGTGGGGGAGGTGGGGACCAACGGGCTCTGCGTCCGGGGGTTGAGCCACCTGAAGGTGGTTTCATCGCCCTGCCGGGAGCCGGAGGCCAAGGCGTATCTGCTGGCGGGGTGGCGGGCCTAGACCCCGAAGGGGGCGACCCGTCTTTCGGTCTGGGCCCCCAACCCCAAGCTGCCAGTCAGGCGCTCCGCCCGCGCCGAGTACGCGGGGACGCGGAGCTCCTCGAACAGGGCGCGGGCCTCCTCGAGACGGCTGCCGGCCTCGGGGAGGTCGCCCTGGTCGCCGGCGAGTTGGACGAGGTCGAGCAGGGTGCGGGCGGCCTCGAAGGGGGCGTCGAGGGAACGGAAGGTGGCGAGCGCCTGGTTCAGCCAGGCCTCCGCGAGCTCGGGATCGTCCTCGGCGGCGGCGATGTGGCCGAGGGTGCGCTGGGCGAAGCCGGAGCCGTAGCGGAAGCCGGCGCCGTCGGTGACGGTCAGCGCTTCCAGCGCCCGTTCCCGCGCCTCCGCCGGCCGGCCGGCAAGGAGACAGGCCTCGGCGAGGAAGGCGGAGTACCACCCCAGGAGCTGCTGCATCCCGGCCTGCCGCATGCTGCGGACCGCCTCGTCCAGCGTCTCCAGGGCGCGCGGGAGGTCCCCCTTCTCCAGATAGGCGTAGCCGAGGAAGCCCTGAGCGGCTGCGGTGTTGAGGGGATCGCCGGCGCGTTCGAGGCCGCCCCGGCAGAGCTCGATGCCGCGCTCCCAGTCCCCCATGGAGGCGAGGAAGAAGCCGGTGCTCCAGGAGGGGTCGAGCCGCGGGTCCTGGAGAGCCTCCCAGATGGCGTGGGCTTGGTCCATGGCCTCCAGCGCCTCCTCGAAGCGGCCGAGCACGTAGTAGTGGAAGCCGGCCACCCAGAGCGCCTGGCCCTGCCACCAGCGGTCCTCGCTCGTCTCCAGCAGATCCAGAGCGCGGCGGCCGTCCTCGATCCCCTCCTTGAACCGTCCTCCCCAGAAGGCGTCGCGGCAGAGGAGATACCAGGTGCGGCCTTCGATCCGCGTGTCGCCGCTCTGCCGGGCGGCGTCGATGGCGTGAGCGGCGTGCACCTCCACCTCCTCCTGGTTCCCCATGTAGCTGTGGGTGTGCGCCATCCAGAAGTGATAGCGCCCCGCGAGAGCGGCGTCGGCCACGCGGTCCAGCGCGTCCTGGTGCAGAGACAGGACTTCGAGGGTCTCGGCGAAGCGGGCGAGGGGGAGGAGGGACTCGGCGAGCCGTAGGGCCAGCTCGAGGGTGGAGTGGTCACGCTCGGCCAGGGGCAGCCGCTCGGCATGGACGAGAGCCTCGCGCAACGCCTGCGCCGCCTCGGCGTGGGCATAGCCGCGGGCGGCCTTTTCGGCGGAGAGGGCGAGGTAGCGCACGGCGCGCGCCGGGGCCTCGGCCTTGGAGTAGTGGTAGGCCAGCCGGTTGTAGACCTCCTCCAGGCGATCCGAGTAGAGCGTCTCGAAGGCTTCGCCCGCCGAGTCGTGGAGGGCGCGGCGGCGGCTGGTGAGAAGGGTCTGGTAGACCGCCTCCTGGGTGAGCCCGTGCTTGAAGAAGTAGAAGGGCTCCTCGGCTGTGGGCTCCTCGTAGAGAAACTCCCAGCGTTTGAGGTCGGCGAGCAGGGGCACCAGGGTCTCCGGCCGCTCCCACACCGCGGCCAGCAGGCGCTGGGAGAACTCGCGGCCGAGGACCGAGGCGGTCTGGAGGAGGCGCTTCTGCTCCTCGGGCAGCCGGTCGATGCGGGCGAGGATGACGCCCTGGACCGTGTCGGGCACCGAGACATCCGGCCGCTCCAGCAGCGACCGGGTCAGCTCCTCGAGGAAGAACGGGTTCCCCTCCGCCTTGTCCAGGATGGCGCTCAGCGATTCCTCCGGCAGCTCGAGCTTGTGCAGGGAGGCCTCTACCAGCGAGCGGCTCTCCGAATCGGTGAGCCGCCGCAGCGGGATCTGGGTGGCATAGGATTTCTCGATCCAGGGCGGCCGGTAGCCGGGCCGGTAGGTGCCGAGCAGGAGCGCCCGCGCCGCCGGGATCCCTTCGACCAAGAAGGTGAGGAAGTCCTCGGACGTCTGGTCGGCCCAGTGGAGGTCCTCGATCTCCAGGACGACCAGGCCGTCTCCGCCACCACTGGCGAGGATCACCTGGCGCAGCACGGAGAACGTCCGGGCCTGGAGAGCCTGGGGGCTGAGCTCGGCCAGCGGCTCGGTGCCCTCCTCGACGCCGAGGAGACGCAGGAGATAAGGAAGGGGGGCGGCGGGATCGAGACCGAGCCGCTCGAGGCCCGCCTGGACCTTGGCGGTCACCACGGCCGGCGGATCGCCGTCGCCGATCGCCCACTCGCCGCGCAGCATATAGAGGATGGGGAGGTAGGGGGTGCCGGTGCCGTAGGAGAGGCAGCGGCCGGAGAGCCAGGCCGTGGACTGGGTGCCGGCGCCGGTGCCCGGTCGCCGGCGGAGCTCATAGAGGAGCCGCGACTTGCCCGTGCCGGCCTCGGCCGCGATGCCCACCACCTGCCCCTGCCCGGAGGCGGCCTGGTCGCGGACCTCCTCGAGGATCGCCATCTCCCGCTGCCGTCCGATGAAGGGGGAGAGCGCCCGGCCGCTCAGCGTCACCTGGGCCGACGGCGCGGGAGCGGCGCCGAGGAGCTTGAACGCCAGGACCGGCTCCTCCTTGCCCTTCACCTG
>DASPJI010000427.1:0-6626 GCA_035628695.1 Thermoanaerobaculia bacterium
CCTTGCTGACGACAGGAGCGAGCGGCGGGGCGGCACCGGCGCCCAGCCGAGGAGGGTTCTCTGGTCAGACAACTTGGCAATTCCCGCAACGGGACTCCTCCCCGCCCGCCTCGTCGCCAGTTTTCTTTCAGATCTCCGGCAACGCTGTCACCCTGACCATCTCGAAGGACACCGCGCCCCCGGCGGTCCCGATCCCGATCCGGGACGGGCCCGGTGGGGCCGTGACCTCTCCCAGACGCAGCCCCTCCCACTCGACCATCACCCGGCTTCCCTCCCTGCGGCAGCGGAGCTGCTGATCCATCGAGGGATCGAAGCTTTCGGGGAGAGGGAAGAGCCGCTCCCCGGCGGCGTCCCGCGCCGCCAGCGCCCAGCCTCCGTCGCGCCGCTCCAGGGTCAGCCCAGGGCCCGGGTCGCCGGAGCCGGCGGCGGGATGGACGGTCCAGCCTCGGTCCGCCGGCTCGTCGAGGCGGGCGTTGACCACCAGGAGATAGCTGGAAAGAGCTGGGCCCCTGACCAGCAGGGAGTGGCCCGAGGCGAGCAGGAGGCGCCCTCCTGTGACCTTTTCTTGCGATCCGGAATGTAAAGGCTGCCAACCGAGGCCGGTGGCATCACATTCTTCCACGAACAGCTCCTCCCAGCCCACGGTCAGGGCGAACCCGGCCAGCTCCGTGGCGCTCCCGTCGGCGAGAAGGGAGACACCGTGAGCCGGCGCGGCGAGCCGTCCGGTCCACGGCAGGTCGACGCCATCCATGGCCAGGCGGACGCGGGTGCCGTCCAGATCCAGGCGGAGCAGATGGAAGGACCGGACGTCGAACCCCGCCGGCAGGGGCAGCGTCTGCTCGAGATCCTCCCTCTCACGCCAGGACAGCCGGATGTCGTCGCCTACACGCAACCGCCAAACCGGCCTTTCCAGACCGTGGAGCGCGAGGCCGAAGCCCGGTCCGCGGGCGCTCACCTCGACGAGGAAGGAGGTGGCTCCGGCGTCGTAGAGGTCCTGGGAGGGGCTCTCATCGTAGAGAGTCGGAGGGATGGGCGCGGGTTGCGGGCCGGTGGTGGGTCCGAGGACCAGCAGGCGCTCCCCCGCCCAGTCCAGCGGATCGATGGCCAGCACCCGGGCGCCGGGGGCACCGCCGTCGAAGCTCCATCGGTGATAGACGCACCAGAGCTGGCGGTTGTCCGGGCCGCGGACTACGGAGTTGTGTCCCGGCCCCACCACCTCGCCGGAGGTCCGCAGGATGGGCAGCACCCCCTCGCCGTCGGCGGCCTGGACCCACTCCCCGGGGCCGTCGAGGGTGGCGATGGTGGCGTAGCTCACCCCGTAGGTGGGATTCTGCCAGTTGCCGCCGCTGAACATCTCGTAGTAGAGGCCCTTGCGTTCGAGGACGAACGGCCCCTCGACGGTGTGCCAGCGCACGCCCCCCTTCTCCGGGCGGTTCGGGTGGTAGACGTGCCAGTCGAAGCGCGGCAGCGCCACCGGCCGCGGCCGTCCCTCCAGGGTGAAGGGGTCGAGGAGCCGGTCGACCACGGTGCCGGTCCCGATCTGGGGGCTCTCCAGGAAGTCGGTGGCATAGAAGAGGTAGCGGACGCCCGAAGCCGGATCGGTGAAGACATGGGCGTCGATGGCGAACGGCTCGGAGGTGAGACGGTGCCCGCAGTCGGCGAACGGGCCGCCCGGGCGATCGGCGACAGCGACCCGGATCTCCATCCTCTCCTCGTTGCCCACGCTGTAATAGAGATAGAAGAGGCCGGCGTGCTCGACCACCTCGGGCGCCCAATAGCAGGGATGGCCCCCCGGCAGCGGCGCCAGGGCTCCGGCCTGAGGGGTCCAGTGGACCAGGTCGCGGGAGCGCAGCACCCCGAAGCAGCGGCTGTCGGGCCAGAAACCGGTGCAATAGGCCCAGTACTCCCCCCGGACCTTGAGGACGTAGGGGTCCGGGAACGACTCCGGGTAGACCGGGTTCGTGTACAGCGGGCCCGGGCTCACGACGCGGCGGCCGCTTGCAGCTCGGGACGGTCCGGCAACGCGCGCAGCTCCCCCACCGACGCCGCGGGGCTCCGGACCAGATGCTTGAAGTCCTCGACGAGGGGTGTCGCGTCCCACCGGCGGCCGGAGTCCTCGGGCGCCAGGGTGTAGAGGCCCAGGTCCAGCAGATACTCCCTCAGGGGTTGCCGGCCGAAGCGGTACCGCCAGTCGATCATGGTGAACAGGGGGAACCAGGTGTAGCCGAGGACGGGGATCCCCTTCTCCCGGAGCTGGCGGATGGCGGCCACGGACGCCTCGAGCCAGCGCTCGCGCACCTCCACCGGGCCCCGGGCGCTGGTCTCGGTGATGAGGATGGGGACGCGGTAGCGCTCCCAGTAGTCCTTGATGAGGTCCGTGAAGCCGGCGCCGTCCTGCTCCACGGCCTGATAGGCGATCCGGCCCTTGCGGTCCACCGACACCTGCTGCGTGGACCACTGGGGATAGAAGTTGAGGCCCAGGGCATCCAGGGGGATAGCGCTCTCGGCGAGGCCCGCCAGCTCGTCCGGGCGGGCACCGTTGCGCAGCAGCCACGTAAACAGCGGGTGCTCCGGGGTGAGCCGGCCGGTGAGGAGGTCGTAGGCCAGGAAGCCCCGACGCTGGTCCTCGACCGCCAGGGCCTCCAGGTCGGCCCGGGCCGCGCGGGCGAGGCCGGTCGCCTCCACGTGGATCATGAGCGCTCCGGGGTCCACCTCCTTCAGGGCCGCCACCGTGCGGAGAATCCCCTTCACGAGCTGGAGCATGATCCGGATGTAGCCGGCGTCGCCCCGCAGGTAGGGGGGCCAGAGGCCCCGCTTGCCGCAGAAGAGGGCGTTGACCAGCGGCTCGTTGAGCGGCGTGTACCAGCGTACCCGGCCCGCGTAGCGCCGGGCGAAGGCGGCGGCGTAGTCCGCCACGGCCTGCGGGTACTCGTAGCTGGCGAACTCTCTGCGCAGCCAGAAGGGGCAGCCGTAGTGCATCAAGTCGATGACCGGCGTGATGCCCAGCTCGTCCACCATGTAGGGGACCACCTGGTCGGTCCAGCTCCAGTCGAATTCGCCGGGGAACGGCTCGACTCGGTACCACGGTACCCCCCACCGCATGGCGCCGACGCCCAGCTCCCGGACGAGGTCCAGGTCCTCGCGCCAGTGCTCGTAGTGGCCCATGAGCTGGTACTCGTCGAGAGCCCGGTGACCCGTGCGGGTCTGGGGGACGAACGTGTCTTCGATGCCGGTCGCCCAGAGGAACTCTTCGGGCCGGGGACCCGGCAGCAGAGGATGGAACTTCAACTACGTGCTCCTTCGGATGAAGGGGCAGACCTTAGCACAGATCGAGGCCGTCGGTGCCGGCGCCGCAGATCAGGGCGCAGACAGGGACCTCGCGGGCCTCCGGAACCCTCCCGCAACGGAGGGCCGCCAGCACGGCGGCGCCCGAGAGCTCGGCGGCCACCCCCATCTCGAACCAGAGCCAGTGCGCGGCCTCGCGCATCTCCTCGTCCTCCACCAGGACGATCTCGTCCACCGTGTCGCGGATGATGCCCAGGTTGAGCTCGTGGCTCTTCCGCGGCGCCAAGGTGTTGGCGACCGTCCGGATCTCCGGCAGCTCCACCACCCGGCCGGCTCGCAGGCTCTCCCGGAGGGTGGGCGCGCCCACCGGCTCGACGCCGACCACCCGGACGTCCGGACGCACTGCCTTCACCGCGGAGGCGATCCCCGCGATGAGACCGCCGCCGCCGATGGACACCAGCAGCACGCCGGTCTCGGGAGCGTCCTCGAGGATCTCCAGGCCGATCGTCCCCTGCCCCGCGATCACCGCCGGGTCGGCGAAGGCATGGACATAGGTCAGCCCGTCCCGCTCGGCCGCCTGTCGCGCCGCCAGGTTCGCCTCGTCCCAGACCTCCCCGTGCCAGACCACCTTCGCTCCCCAGCGCGCCAGCTTCTCCGCTTTGGACCGCGGCGCGTTGGCCGGCAGGTAGATGGTCACGGGGGCGCCCGCGATCCAACCGGCGTAGGCCACCCCGAGGCCGTGGCTGCCGCCCGAGGCGGTGACCAGGCCGCGGGCCGCCTGCCCGGCGGGCAGCGCCAGCACCTTGTTCGTCGCTCCCCGGGCCTTGAACGAGCCGGTGACCTGGAAGCACTCGAGCTTGAGGGAGAGCCGGCCGGCCAGGCTGTCGCGCACGGGACCCGCCGGGATCAGCGGCGTGTGCCGCACGTGGGCTCGGATACGCCGCTCCGCGGCACGAATGTCTTCGAGGAGCACCCTGGAAGACCCCGCTTCGACGGGAGAAGAAGATTCTTCGGGTTGGACCATTGACTTACGCTATCATTGCGCCTAAGCTACCCACATGCAGAAACGAGCCGGAACACTGACGGTCGATTCGTGGGGCGAGACGGGCGCGCACGTCCTCTCCGGGAACCGGCGGCGGTGGCAGACCCGGTGCTCGTCAAAGGATTCAGGAGACTCATACCGTGGAGAACACAATCTTCAACGAGCTCGGGCACGCCCTGCGCTGGCTCCGGGACCGTCAAGGAAAGAAACAATACCAGGTGGCCGAGGCCGCCGGAATCACCAAGGGCATGCTGTCGGCCTACGAGACCGGCCGGCAGAAGCCGTCGCTCGATACGCTGGAGAAGATCCTCATGACGCTGGAGGTCAATCTGAACGACCTCCACGCCGCGATCCAGCTTGTCAACGGCCGGCCGATCGACCCGCGGCCGCGGACGGTGTCCTGGGCGGGCGGAGGCGGCGAGCCGGCCGGCTTCGGCCTCGAAAGCGGGCAGAGTGTGGACCCTCGCGCCGACCTCTACCGCATCCTGGCGCCGCCGGACAGGCTGCCGGCCGAGGAGGAGCTGGCGCTGACGGAGATGCTCTCGGGCATCTACCGGCTGATCCGCTACCTCCACCGGTCGCTGCGGCAGGACTTCCCGCGCGCCAGCCCTACCCCTCTCCCTTTCCCGCCCGTCAGGGGCGACGACGAGTGAGGCACGGCACCGGCGCGTCCGGTGCCCTTCCTCTCGATCCGCGCGGCTCAGCCCAGGACCGCAGTCAGTACCCGGGCGAGCCGCCGGACCCCCTCTTCGATCTGCTCGGGCTGGCAGAAGGTGAAGTTGAGCCTCAGGCAGTGGTTGGCGTGGCTGCCTCCCGCCGCGAACGCCACGCCCGGGCTGAACGCCACCTGCTCGTCCTCCACCGCCCGGCGGAGGATCTGCGCGGTGTCCAGGCCGGCCGGCAGCTCCACCCAGACGAACATGCCGGCCTCCGGCCGCGTCCAGCGGAGCCCCGGAGGGAAGTACCGGTCGAGGGCCTGGAGGATCACGTCCCGGCGGCGCCGGTACTCGCCCCGCAGCAGGGCGAGGTGCTCGGGGAGCCTGCCGGTCTCCAGATAGGCCGCGATGACGCGGTGAGTGAAGGAAGGCGTGTCGAGGTCCGCCGCATGCTTGAGTGCCGCGAGCCGGGGGACCAGCTCCTCGGGGACCACGGCCCAGCCCGCCCGTAGCGCCGGCGCCAGGGTCTTGGAGAAGGACCCCAGGTAGAAGACCCAGCGATCCTCGAAGGCACGCAGCGGCGGCGCCGGCTCGCTGCCGAAGTAGAGGAAGCCGTAGGCGTCGTCCTCCAGGATCGGCAGGCGGTGGCGGCGGGCGAGCTCTGCCAGCCGGCGCCGCTTCTCCAGGCTGATGCTAACCCCCAGCGGGTTGTGCCCGTCGGTGATCGTATAGAGCAGAGCCGGGCGGAGGCCGCCCTCCAGCAGCGCCTCGATGGCGTCCACGTCGATGCCGGTCTCTGGATCGGTCGGGACGGTGACCGGCCTCGCCCCCAGGCGCTTCATGGCCATCTGGATACCGTCGTAGACCGTCTCCTCGAGGAGCACCGGCGCGCCGGGATCGACGAGCATGTGGACCAGGAGGTCCATGGACTGCTGCGAGCCGGTGGTCAGGAACACCTGCTCCGGCCGGCAGTCGACGCCGCGGGCGGCCATCATCTCCACGATGCGCGCCTTGAGCGGCTGGTACGGGATGCCGTAGTTGAGCGCGCCCGGGTCCCGCGCCAGCAGGTCGGAGGTCACCCGCGCCAGGTCGGCGGCGGGGAACAGCTCGACGGCGGGCAGACCGACCGCCAGCGACAGGACGCCCGGGCGCGAGGCCAGCGCCAGCACCTCGCGCAGGGTGGACTGGCTCATCGCCGGCATGGTGCGGGCGTACCGGAACTCATCCGGTTCGGCGGGGGGCAGAACGGCGCCTCCTCCTTCGATGGGTTGAACGACCATGGTGACCTCCACCTCCCTCAGTGCGCGATCTCGTCCAACAGGTGACCCCGCAGCACGGTCACGGCCTGCCCGGCGAGCTCGACGCGCTCCCCCGCTACCCGTACCTGGAGGACGCCGCCGCGCTCGGAGGCCTGATACGCCAGGAAGTCCTCCTTCCCCAGGCGGCCGGCCCAGTAGGGACCGAGGGTGCAGTGGGCGGAGCCGGTCACCGGGTCCTCGTCGACTCCAGCGCCGGGGGCGAAGAACCGGGAGACGAAGTCGAAGGGCGCGGTCGAGGCTCGGGCGGTGGCGATCACGCCGCGGACCGGCAGCGTCCGCAGCCGCCCGAAGTCGGGACGCAGGGCGCGGACGGCCTCCTCGGAG
>DASPJI010000428.1:0-5422 GCA_035628695.1 Thermoanaerobaculia bacterium
CGGGCCGCGGCACTTCCATCTGCCGTTGGCGCTCGCTATCCTCACGGTGGCCGAAAGCCGCATGCCGGAGATCCTGGCCGTGGAGTGAGGCGGCCGGACGCCACTGGAGCTGCCGATTGGCGAGCACCAGTGAGGCCCACAGCCGTAGAGCTCAGTGCTACCTGCGAAGCAGGCTGACATCAATGGTTATCCCGGGCTGGACCTTGACGCGACGGCGCCAGGACTCGTACCCGGCCAGCTCGATGGCGATTTCCTTCTCGCTGTTGGTGGTGAGCTGGAGCGTCATCGGTGTGCTGCCCAGATAGGTGCCGTCCACGATGACGTCCGCCCCGGCCGGTTTCGAGGTGACCGGCACCTGGACGAACTGGCCCGCCCGCCCCTTGCCCGCCGCCACCTGCGACAGGGCGCTCCGCAGATCGTTCCTCGCCAGCTCGAGCAGTGCCGCCAGCAGGTCGCTCGTCAGATCGATCGGCTGCGAGGGGGCCGAAGTCGCCTTCGGGTACTGCTTCGTGCGCTCGACGTCGAAGGTCTTCGAAAAGCGCACCTCTCCACTCTCGACGTCGAGGATCTGGAAGCCGATGGCCATCAACGAGGTGTCCTGCAGCGCGCTGGTGCCGAAGCCCTCGAAGGTGCGGCGCTCGACGTCGTAGCGCAGGATCGAGCCGGTGACCAGGACATCGGCCTTGAGCAGCTTCCCCACCCGGCTGGCCTCCTCGGCCGACGTCTGGATCGAGCCCGGGATCTGATGCTCGCGCTGGATGGACTCCAGCCGGTCGCGAGACACCAGCGTCACCCCCGGTACGGTGTACAGGGCGGTGGTGGTGTGGTCCTGGGCCATGAAGCCCAGCTTCGGCATGTCCCTGCCGCTGCGGTTGTCGAAGTCCACGATCGCCACCCGGATCCCCTTGGATACCCCCTTGTCCGGCTTGTCGCCCGCCGGCGGACGTAGGCCGATCTCCAGCTTCCAGCCCTGAACGATGCGCAGGATCGGCTCGATGCGGAGGGCGCGGCAGAGGGGGCTCTCGTCCTTGATCATCATGCCCACCAGGCGCCACTTGTCGTCGAACACACCGCCGCCCGAGTGCCCCTGCGAGCAGAGGGTGTTGAACAGGAACGCGGAGCCCTCGTCGCGGACGAACGGCACGGTGCTCTTGGAGCTGATCCAGGCGCCTGCCGTGGCGTGCCCGATCGTGAACAGTCCGCTGCCCGGGTCCAGTTCCTCGGAGGAGCCCAACTGCTCCAGCGGGATTCCCTGGAGCACCTCCTGGAGCGACTTGCCCAGCGGGCGCAGATCCACGCGGAACACCGCGAGGTCTTCCTGATAATGAAAGCGCAGCCCCTCGGCGGCGACCGGGAGCTGGCGGCCGGGCCAGGCGTAGAGGAGCGCCTGGAGCCCCTGGACGGCCTTGCCCTGCTGGAAGACGACATGCTTGGCGGTGATGCCGTAGGCGTACTGCGCGTCGGCATGGAAGAGGATACCGGCCCCCTCGGTGTTGGCCGCGGTGAGGCGCACGATCAGCCTCTGCGCCTGCTCGCCCTCTTCATAGAGGGCAGCGCGGTTGCCCTGGCCCGCCGCCGGCCACGCCGCCGCGAGCAGAACAAGACCGCAGGCAAGCCCTCGAATCCTGGATCTGATCCCCACGTTCAATCTCCTTTCGAATCGCCAGAGTGATAGAGCTCGAAGCCCTGCTTGACCGGGGTACCCTCGACGGGCGTGGCCGCGATCTCCACGAGATAGAAGCCCGCCGAGCCGAGCCGGCCGGTGGAAAAGACCGTCGGCTCGTTCGACGGGTAGTAGCCGTAGCCCAGCTCCTCCCCGCGACGCAGATCCGCCGCCACTCCGCCGCGGTCGTCCAGCCGGCTCACGCTGACGTGGACCTCCCGCAGGCGCTTCGATGGGACGAGGGCGACCTGGTATCCCTCCTCCGGTGCGGCGGCACCCGATCCCGCGCGGAGCGGGAGATAGACCTCCCGGGTCGTGCCGCCGGGGCCGGGCAGCGCCATCCAGGCGATGACCCCGAGGGCCTCCTGGCCGAGCCCCAACCGGCTCAGGACGTCGGTGGGCCAGCGATACGCGCCGCGGGAGGCCGGCACCGCCGTGTCCATGCGGAAGTACTTCCTCGGCTGCAGGCTGAACGCCCGCACACGGACGTTCAGCTCCGTGCCGGGCGGCGCCGTCCACGCCAGCACCAGCTCCGTGTCCCGCGCCGGATCGAAAGGGGCGAAGACGGCGACGAGCGAGCGCACGTCGATGCTCACCGCGCTCACCTGCTGGCCGTAGATCCCTTCACAACGGCCTTCGCGCTCGCGGTAGGCCAGGGAGCTGTCGGACCGGTCCACCAGGTTCGGATCACAGAAGCTCTCCGCTCCCGCCAGCCCGGACAGGAGAGAGAAGAAGACGGCGACGATGAGTCGATCGATCACACAACGGGTCATGGCTCTCTCCTCCTCGGTCATTCGCGGATCTCGCTGTTCTTCCTCTTCAGCTCCTGCTTGAGCCGAGGCACCTTCGACAGCCACTCGATGATGAGAGAGCTCTTCCCCTGGAGTCGTACCAGGGTGGTGGGGCCGACTTCTCCCTTCTTCGACTTGAACTTGCAGATGGAAATCTGAGGCGAGGTGGAGAGGACCTTGAGCTCACCGATGACCTTCATGGGAGCAGAGAGCAGCTGTCCTGTCACCGGGTCGGGGATCTGCTCGCCCTGCTGCACGATTTCCAGGGTGTCGCCATCCTTGACCCCCGCCTCGCTCCCCAGATTGATCAGGATCTCCTTGCCATCGACCCGGACCACATAGCCCATGGGAGGGAACGCTTCTCGGATGCTATGGAAGAGCCGCCGCCCCGCTTCCCTGGGAGTCGTGGAGGAAAGAAGGCTCGCTCGCTCGCTGGTCAACGTCGACAGGACCTGAGCCGATTTCACATCGATGAGCCGTACCTCGAGGATCCAGTTCGGAACGAGCTTTCCCTCGGGTGACTGGATCTTCTCGACGTTGTAGGCGACGACCCCCACGAGGTCGAGGCCGAGGAGGTCGGAGAGCTTGTTGTTGACTTGGCCGCCGATGAACTCCTGCAGGTTCTTCTCCGTCAGGACGGCATTGAGCTGCTTGCGCTCCACCAGGGTGAAGCGCCTGGAATCGACGAAGGCGTCGGTGACTGCGTTGATCGCTTCGTCGTTGTGGCCTTTGTTCTGCTTCTCATCGCCGAGGATGAGGCCCAGCTTATAGATACTCTTCTCGCCCTCCGCCGGCGCCGGCACCGCGAGGCACAGCATCAGAGGGATCAGCAGATACAGCCGTGATAGGAACATTCGTTCTCCTTTCGATTAGCATGAAGAACAGGATCAGCACCGCCAGGACAGCAGCCCCCCTCTGCACGGCGGCCTGGAGCGGTCCGGTGATCCATAGATCGAGTACGGAGGGCATGAGGCTCTCGGGCTCGAAGCCTTCCGCCGCGCGCTCCAGCCCGGAGACGCGGCCCTGGAATTCGAGACGGACGCCGTCCTCGGCCAGACGCAGTCCGGCCAGCGAGCCGTCGAGCGCGGCGTACCGCAACCACTCACTTTTCTCGAGCGTGTGGATCCGGCCGGTGCGCCGCACGCTCACCGTGCCCCCCAACACCGTCGACTCTTCCCGCACCAGGGTCGTGCCGAGGGTGTGCTGCTCGCCGATACGGCGCAGGGACAGGCGATCGATGGGGATATCGGGAGAGAGGGCGTCCGGCGTGAACCGCGAGAAGGTGAGGTCGAGCTCCGCGACGCCTCCCTGCGGCGAGAGGGCGAGCGACTCGGGCTGCTCCAGGCGGAGCCGGGCCGGCGCGGCGTGGAGCGGCTTCACCAGGACATCGCCCTGGAACGTTGCTTCGAGCTCCCGGCCCGAGCCTGCCAGGGAGAGCCGGTACAGCGCGCCGTCCTGATGCTCGAAGACCACCTCCGTACCCGCCGGCAAGGGTTGGGCGTTGAGGGTGAGCCGCGCCCCGGCGCCCGCGGCGACCAGAATCCCTGTCATCCCACCCGCGGGACCGGGGCTCGGCGGCGGCGATTCTGGTAGGAGGGACGGCAGGCGCAGGGCAGCGAGCCGGGTGGCCGCCAGCTCCGCCAGCTCCAGGCTCTCGAGGACCACGGCGGCTTTCGCCAGCCGGAAGGAGAGCTGCGAGACCCGGAGATCGAAGGCGGCTTCGGCCTCCGCGGCCGGCCAGCGGCCGAGCCCGAAGAGGGCGAGGGCGGCGAGGGCCGGCACCCAGGGGAGCGGACGCAGCAGTCGGCGTGGAGCGAAACGGACGAGCGGGCGCCCGGCAACGCTCTCCCCCGCCGGCGGCGGCTCGGTCTGCGGCACCCAGAGTCTCCCGTCCACCAGACGCGAGTACAGCACCGGGCTGCTCCACGCGATCCCCTGAGGATCCGCCAGGTAGAGCTGCTGCCGCGCTTCGTTGACCGCGGCGTCGGCGCGGCCGGTATGAGCGATCTGACGGTAGAGGTGATCGGTGAAGAGATGGCCGGTCTCGACGCTCACCGCGCGGCGCATGGCGATCACCGCCGGGACGCCGCGCTGGACCAGGCGGCCAGCCAGGCCGCTGAACGGGTCGTGGGACGACGGTGCCCCGCCGTGGCAGGCGACCAGAGTCACCAGACGCAGCTCGCGCAGGCCGAGGAAGAGCTCCGCGAGAATCTCTTCGCCGACGAACTTCGCCCTCCCCTGCTCGTCCTCGAGCACGAGGGAGGAGACGCCGCTGCGGCGGTCGCCATGGCCGAAGAAGTGGAGGAGATGGAAGCCGCCGTCCGTCGTCAGCCGCTGCCGCAGCCGTTCCAGCGTCACCGGCGGCTCGAGGAGCGTGATCTCGACCGCATCGGCCAACACGCTGAACGGCTCGGCGAGGCGCTGCACGATGACGTCGCGGTCGATCGCGGCCAGGCCGAAGCGCGCGAGGTCGGCGGGCGCGGCGACCGCGTAGAGCAGGCGGGGCCGCCGCGTGGTGGGCGCTCCCGGCTGCCGGCGCACGCTCAGATAGCGGGAGAAGGCGGTGTCGGGGGACCGGGCCAGGGCCAAGTGGCGGCTCTGATCGGCGAGCAGCTCCCAATAGAGGGCGTGGACCCACTCGGGCAGCTCGGGAGAGAGATGCAGCAGGAACCGCAGGCGGCTCTTCTCCCGTTCGGCGGCGAGGACCGCCTCCCGCAGGCCCTCCCGCAGCTCACTCCCCGGCGGGAAGACCGCGTCGTACAGTTCCCGGCCGTAGCTCTCGGGCTCCAGCTCCAGGGCGCAGAGATCCACCGCTCGCTCCTCGTCGAGCCCCGTTGCCCCCCGGTAGTCCCGTCCGCCCCAGGAGAAGCGAGCCGAGCGGAGGCTGGACAGGTCCAGCACGCTCTCGAGATAGGTCATCTCCGGCATGGCTCCGGCTCCCCCGCTTTCTGGAAGCACGGCGTCAGGC
>DASPJI010000429.1:0-20828 GCA_035628695.1 Thermoanaerobaculia bacterium
AGGAGGGCGAGCTGCGCCTGGCCGGCGTGCAGACCGCCGTGGCCGAGCGCCGCTCCCTGACCCCCACCAGCCGCGCCGTGGGAGTGGTCACCGCCGACGAGAGCCGGGTCCGCCGGGTACAGGTGCGGATCACCGGCTGGGTCGAGAAGCTCCATGTCAACACCACCGGTCAGCCGGTGCGTGCAGGGCAGGCACTGCTGTCGATCTACTCGCCGGAGCTGCTCGCCACCCAGGAGGAGTTCCTGCGCGCCCGCGAGGCCGCGGCGCGCTTCTCGGATTCGTCGCTGCCGGAGGTGCGGCGCGGCGGCCAGGACCTGCTGGAGGCGGCCCGCCGCCGGCTCGAGCTGTTCGACGTGCCGCGCGGCGTCATCTCCCGCCTGGAGAGCACCGGGAAGGCCCAGCGCGCCATCACCCTCACCTCCCCCGCGTCGGGCTACGTCACCGGCAAAGAGGTCTTCGAGGGGATGCAGGTGGGGCCCGGCATGGACCTCCTCACCGTCACCGACCTCTCCCGCGTCTGGGTGGAGGCCGACTTCTACCAGTTCGAGAGCCGCTCCGTGGGCGTGGGCCAGAGGGCGACCATCTCGCTGCCCGACGATCCCGGCACCCGGCTCGCCGGCCGCGCCGCCTTCGTCTACCCGGCCCTCGACCCGCAGAGCCGGACCCTCAAGGTGCGCTACGAATTCGCCAACCCCGGCCTGGTGCTCAAGCCCGGGATGTACGTGGACGTGATGCCGGAGCTCGGCACCAGCGAGGGCGTGGTGGTGCCCGACTCGGCCATCATCGACACCGGCACGCGGCAGGTGGTCTTCGTGGCCAAGGACGGCACCTTCGAGCCGCGCCAGGTGCGGGTAGGCACCCGCGCCGAAGGCGAGGCGATGATCCTCTCCGGCCTCTCCGAAGGCGAGAGCGTGGCCGTGCGCGCCAACTTCCTGCTCGATTCGGAGTCGCGTCTCAGGGCGGCGATCCAATGATCAAAAAGATCATCGCCTTCTCGGCCCACAACCGCTGGCTCGTCCTGCTGGCCGTGGCCGCGCTCTGCGTGCTGGCGGGCTGGATGCTCCAGGAGATCCGGCTGGACGCCCTGCCAGACCTCTCGGACGCCCAGGTCATCATCTACTCGCGCTGGGACCGCTCCCCCGACATCCTCGAGGACCAGGTCACCTATCCCATCGTCACCGCTCTCCTCGGCGCGCCCGGGGTCAAGGCGGTGCGCGGCTTCTCCGACTTCGGTTTCTCGTACGTCTACGTCATCTTCCAGGACGGCACCGACCTCTACTGGGCGCGCTCGCGCGTGCTCGAATACCTTTCGAAGATCCAGCCCCGCCTGCCCGAGGGGGTGCAGACCGAGCTCGGCCCGGACGCCACCGGCCTCGGCTGGGTCTTCCAGTACGCCCTGGTCGACCGCTCGGGCAAGCACTCGCTGGACGAGCTGCGCTCCTACCAGGATTGGACCCTGCGCTACGCCATCCAGTCGGTGCCCGGCGTCGCCGAGGTGGCCTCAATCGGCGGCTTCGTCAAGCAGTACCAGATCACCGTCGATCCCAACCGGCTGGCCGCCTACGGCATGCCGCTCGACGAGGTGGTGGAGGCGGTGCGCAGCTCCAACGACGAGATGGGCGGCCGGCTGATCGAAGGCAGCGGCACCGAGATCATGGTGCGCGCCCGCGGCTATGCCCGGAGCGTCCAGGATTTCGAGCAGATCGTGCTGGACGTGGGCCCTGCCGGCAACCCCGTGCTGCTGCGCGACGTCGCCCGGGTGGAGCTCGGCCCGGAGATCCGCCGCGGCGTGGCCGACCTCGACGGTCTGGGGGATCACGTGGGCGGCATCGTGGTCATGCGCCACGGCGAGAACGCGCTCAACGTGATCCATCGCGTCAAGGAGCGGCTGCACGAGCTCCAGCCCGGGATGCCCGAAGGGGTCGAGGTGGTCACCACCTACGACCGCTCGGACCTCATCACCCGGGCGCTGGACACGCTGAAACACGAGCTGGTGCTGGAGATGATCGTCGTCTCCCTGATCATCCTGCTCTTCCTCTGGCACATCCCGTCGGCGGCGGTGCCGATCCTCACCATCCCGATCTCGGTGCTGCTCGCGTTCATTCCGCTGTACCTGTTCGGGATCACGGTGAACATCATGTCGCTCGCCGGCATCGCCATCTCCATCGGCGTGCTGGTGGACGGCGCCATCGTCGAGGTGGAGAACGCCTACAACAAGATCCAACGCTGGCAGGCGGCGGGCAAGCCGGGGGATTTCCATCAGATCCGCCTGGAGGCGCTCCAGGAGGTGGGGCCGTCGG
This sequence comes from Thermoanaerobaculia bacterium, assembly GCA_035628695.1. GTDB lineage: Bacteria > Acidobacteriota > Thermoanaerobaculia > Multivoradales > UBA5704 > DASPJI01. Next base: position 2,301 of record DASPJI010000429.1, read on the forward strand.
TCTTCTTCTCGCTGCTGGTGATCGCGGTCGCGTTCCTGCCGGTCTTCGCCCTGGTGGACCAGGAGGGGCGGCTCTTCAAGCCCCTAGCCTACTCGAAAAACCTGACGATGTTCATCGCCGCGCTGCTGGCTATCACGCTGGACCCGGCGATGCGCATGCTCTTCTCGCGCATGGAACCGTTCACGTTCCGGCCGCGCTGGCTCGCCCGTCTGGCCACCGGCGCGACCGTGGGCACCTACTACCCCGAGGAGCGGCACCCGATCAGCCGGGCGATTCACAAGGTTTATGATCCGGCCTGCCGCTTCGTGCTGCGGCGACCGTTCCTCACCATCGGCGTGGCCTTCGCACTGGTGGCCGTGAGCATCCCGGTCTACTTCAAGCTAGGCTCGGAGTTCATGCCGCCGCTGAACGAGGGGAGCATCCTTTACATGCCCACGACGCTCCCCGGCGTGTCGGTGGCGCAGGCGCAGGAGCTGCTCCAGGCGCAGGACCGGGTGCTCAAGGCCTTCCCCGAGGTGGAGCGGGTCTTCGGCAAGGCGGGCCGCGCCGAGACCTCGACCGACCCGGCGCCGTTCTCCATGTTCGAGACCACCATCATTCTCAAGCCCGAGGACCAGTGGCGGCCGAAGGAGCGCTGGTACTCGGACTGGCCGGAGTGGACAAAACCCGCCTTCCGTCCCTTCTGGCCCGACCGCATCACCTGGGACGAGCTGGTGGCCGAGATGGACCGCGCGGTCAAGGTGCCGGGCATCACCAACGCCTGGACCATGCCGATCAAGGCGCGCACCGACATGCTCTCCACCGGCATCCGCACGCCGATCGGCATCAAGGTCTTTGGCGAGGATCTGAACGTGATCGAACGCCTCGGCGCCGAGATCGAGGGGATGCTCCAGGACGTCGAGGGCACGCGCAGCGTCTACGCCGAGCGGGTGGCCGGCGGCTACTTCCTGGACATCGTGCCGCGCCGCGATCAGCTCGCCCGCTACGGCCTCACCGTCGGCCAGATGCAGATGGTGATCGCCAGCGCCGTAGGCGGCGAGAACGTGACCACCACCATCGAGGGACGGGAGCGTTATCCAGTCAACGTGCGCTATCCGCGCGAGCTGCGGGACAGCCCGGAGCGCCTGGGCCGCGTGTTGATCACCACCTCGTCGGGGCAGCAGGTGCCGCTCGCCCAGGTGGCGGACATCCAACTCGTCACCGGCCCGTCCATGGTGCGCGACGAGAACGGCTTCCTCGCCGGCTACGTTTATGTGGACATCACCGGCCGCGACGTCGGCGGTTATGTGGAAGATGCCAAGAAGGTGGTGCGCAACCACCTGACCCTGCCCGCCGGCTACTCCCTGCAGTGGAGCGGACAGTACGAGAACATGCTGCGCGTGCGGGAGCGGCTGAAGATCGTGGTGCCGATCACCTTGGCACTGATCTTCATCCTGCTCTACGCGAACACGAAGTCGGCGTTCAAGTCCATGGTGGTGATGCTGGCCGTGCCGTTCTCGGCCATCGGCGCCATCTGGCTCTTCTATCTCCTGGATTACAACGTCTCCATCGCCGCCTGGGTGGGGATGATCGCGCTGCTCGGCCTGGACGCCGAGACCGCGGTCTTCATGCTGCTCTTCCTCGACCTCGCCTACGACGAGGCCAAGCGGGAGGGGCGGCTGCGCACGGTGGCGGAGTTGGATGAGGCGATCCTCCACGGCGCGGTGAAGCGGGCGCGGCCGAAGATGATGACCGTGGCCGCCGCCTTCATGGGCCTGCTGCCGATCATGTGGTCCACCTCGGCCGGCTCCGACGTGATGAAGCGCATCGCGGCGCCGATGATCGGCGGCCTTGTCACTTCGTTCCTGCTGGAGCTGCTGGTCTATCCGGCCATCTACAAAATCTGGAAACAGCGCACGGACCTGCGTGCGACCGATATGAATGTGAAAGGAGCCAACGTTATGAAGAAGCAGATCCCGACCGTCACGGCCCTCCTCCTGGTGCTGGGCCTCGCCACTCTCTCCCCCGCCGTCGCCTCTGCCGCGACAGGTTTCGAATCCCTGGCCGGCCCCTACGAAGCCGTCCGCCAGGCCCTCCTCCACGACAAGATGACCGGCGTGGCCGAGCAGGCGAAGCTGCTCCAGCAGCGGTCCCAGGCCCTCTCCAAGGGCTTTACCCCGCAGGCCGCCGGCGTGGCCGCGGACAAGGCTCCGATGGTCAAGACCCTCCTCCCCGAGGTGACCGCCGCCGCGGAGCGCCTCGCCGCCGCGAAGGACCTGACGGCGGCCCGCGCCGCCTTTGGTGATCTCTCGAAGCCGATGGTGCGCTACCGCGAGGTGTCCAACGGCAAGCGGCCCGTGGTCGCCTACTGCCCAATGGCCAAGAAGTCCTGGCTGCAGCCGGCCGGTGAGATTGGCAACCCGTACTACGGCCAGTCGATGGCCAAGTGCGGGGATGTGGTGTCGAAGTAGACGAAGTCGTCAGGAACTCGGATGACCGGCCGCAGAGAGGCGGCAACCTCCAGGCTGCCTCACAGACCAGTCATCCGAGTTTTCTAGTCCCTGCCCTGCCGAGTACAAGCCTTTTTCTATAAACGCCTCCAGTTAGGCCCTCAGTTACAATTGCAGCTCTGGCCAAAAAGCAGGCAACTGCTGCCACAATTGGTTTAACATCGCTCGCTAGCCACCACAGGACTCGCTACATGTTGTCATACTCAGGACCGAAGTCCGCCTCATGATATTCGTGCAGCTCTGTTACCTCTTCGCATTCGAAATGAGGCCCGATCTCGGCGATATGGAGTTCATCAATGTCCGCGAGGACCAGACCGCATGCCTTGCACTCCAGGCGGTTAGCCAGGACCACGTTCTTTACAAACAGCGCGCCGTCGTCATAGATTGGCTTGGAGACGCGCTCAACAGTTCCCAGGAGGCGGGCCCATGATTCGCACGCCGGACACTCAATCCTGGTGGCGGTCCCGAACCAACCTTCCGAGAGAGTTGCCTGTTGGAGCACGAGCTGCTCCCTCTCTTCTTCTGGTTTCTCATCGAAGACTTTTTCATGTGCCGCGATCTTCGACTTCACCGCCGAAGTCTTTTCGGCTTTCAGCGCCCTGATCAGCGCCCCGGCGCTACCAGCCTCTTCCCCGAAAAGATCGATGAGAGTCTTGCCTAGATGGTTGCACAAGACTTCGCAGACGTCATAGCAGCGCGCGAGCCACTTTGTTTCGGACAGGCTCTCGAACGGCAATTCGGACGTGTGCAGCTCTTGGTTTCGGAGGTTTGAAAAATAGTCACAAAACTCTCGCCGGGGCTTAGTGAATGTGTCGGGCAAGATTTTCTGTAGCCGCAGGAAGACCGCGTGAATCGGAAGCGATTTCGGCTGGCCCTTCAGCTCGTAGCCGAACGCATACAAAAGGTTCAGGCCGTCGCCCTCCGGATCGGCGTTTAGGGCGGGATGGACCTTCGTGATGGATGCCCGGGCAAGAAATTCCAATGCCAGAGAAAGCCAGAAGGGCCTCTCCCACGCCTCTCGTTCAGGCTCGGAAGCCATCTCTGCATACTGGATTGCTTTCCGCCAGTATTGCTCAGAATCCCAGACCATTAAGAGCTTCCTCCGCGACGAGAACACGCTTTAGCCAGCGGTCTCGATCGTCATCATTGGCCTCCCCTCGGCCATGCAGCATCCGTAAGTTATCGACCACCAGAAGCTTCTTCTCGGTCCAAACGATCTTCGTTGGTGTCGATCTTGAAATAAAATCCGAAATCAACTGGTCCTCCGCCTGGGCCGCTGGCCCCCTTGGGAATAGACATTCACGATCATACCGGATGCCAAAATCCTTGGGTGGACTTCCCCACAGCGCGTGACAGAGGAATGGACGCCGCCCAGCTTTTACAACCCATGTGCCCAGCCGTCGGCGGCAAGAAATGCGACTGAAAACTTTCGCCGCGTCAAGCAGGATAGTAGTGCGTCCACCACTGCCGGGCCTTACGCAGTACAGCAACAGAAATCGGGGAGGCCTCGGCAGGTAGGCAGCCTCAGTGTGGAGAGGGAAGGCTCCCATACCATACCGCGATGACAGTGTATTGGCGTTGGCGACCGCCACGGGCTGGGGACGGATGTCTTTGACCAGAACGCGGTCTCTTGGATCAAAATGCGGATGCCCAAGTTCCCGCGCGATGGGAAGCAAAGCCTCCGCGTCAACGTTATTAAGGACGCAATAGCCGTCGCAGACTAGTCGCTTCCAGTTTTCAGGTAACAGCAGCGTGGAAAACACATCTAGCTCGCTGAAGGCTGTCAGTCAGCTAAGCCTAATCCGTCTGGCTCTCGGCGTCAAATGGATCGGATGTTGGCCATAGGAGGACTCTGGCGCTACCTATCGGGGTGGTGACGCCCAGCGGTGAGCCGCAGGTCGGGCGAGCCGTGTCAGCGTCTCACCTGCCGGGGGTTCTCGTTGTCCCTGAAGGGCTGCTGGGATGCAAGAAGCCGGATGGGGCTTGTGGTGCATCCGGCCGGCCCCCTTATAGCCGCTCATCGATGGATCGAGCACATAGAATCTCACAAAATCTTCGCTCACCCTCTTGACTCCCCTCTCCACCCTCGATAGACTCCAAGCATAAACCCGGCGTTCGCAGTCTTCCCGGGGAGGAGGGTGGTCGGCCAGAAGAGGAAGAAAGACAGGCAGTTCCCCGACGACATCTCTGGAAGGGGGGACGGCTGGCATGAGGCCAGCTTACGGCCAGGAAGAGAGCTGGTAACTCTCTCCCCAGGCCTGACCCCGCAAACGTCCTTTCTTGGAGGACCTATGCGAAGCTTCACCAACAATAGCACTCCGTCCGTTCGTTCAAACGCCTTCACCACCACCTTCCTCGACCGGCTGGCCGAGCGGGACGAGCCGCCCACGGCTGGCGATGCCGACGTCGCCGGGCCTTGGCGGATCGAGTCCATCCCGAGTCACGGCTTCGGCCTGTTCCGGGTGGGCGAGAGCCTCGCTCGCGGCTTCGCCCCGGTGGCGGTCTTCCCCTCCCGCTGGTTGGCGCTCCTCATGGCGGGCCTCCTCCCCGGCACCGGCCGGGACCCGCTCCTCCTCCTCTCCAAGCAGCCCGACGCCCACGGCGCCTATCCCGTCACCCTCGCCGGTGGCGGTGATGATGGCGGCGACGGCGGGGACGACGACGGCAACGGCCGCCGTCCGATCGGCTTCCTTCAGCTCTTCGACGAACGGGCGATCGACGCACTCAACGTCGTGATCCACCTGCTCCAGTCGCCGGAGTCTCTGGCCTATGTGCTGGAGGCGGCGGGTTCGGTGACCCTCGAGCGGTGCGGGGCCATCCTCGACGAGCGGGCGGCGGCGCCGGAGTAGGACGTCCTTATCTATAGGGGGCGCCGCCTTGGTGGCGGCGCCCCCGTTTCTCCTCGGCCGTCCCGGCACGGGATGGGCCGCCGCCCCCCGCACCTGGGGTTGACGGCCCAGGCCGCTGGCACGCTCACTCCCATGGTGCGGCCCTCATCCCCCGAGAAACGAAGGCCGTACCTCGGGTACGAGAGCCATCCCTGGAGGGATGACCGTCCTCCCTCCGGGGACGTGCTGATCCCCGCGGGCAGGACCACCATCTCCGCGGGTAGGATGACCCTACCCCGGGTACGGTCATCATCCCCCGCGGTAGGGTGACCATCTCCTTGGGTATGGACCTCATCCCCCGATCGCCAATGCCTCGGCGACCGCCTAGCCTCGGGAGGCGGAGGACGGTTCCCTCCGCCTCCCACTTCGGGGCGGCAGTTCTGAGGGGACGGCCTTGGTCACGGCGGCCCCCTCTAGATTCAGTTGTCAAAGAGCAACCTGTCGCCGCGCCCCAGACAGGACGAATGAAGACAGGAGCGCGCATCATACCCTGCTCCTCCGTCACTATTGACAAAACAGGCATCGGCATGCCACTCTCCGGCTCCAGAAGGGAATAAGACGCCCACCCTTGGGGAGGGGTCCGAATGGCAGGAAGGTTCTTTGACAACTGATGCACCAAGTCCCGGGCGCGGCGAGGGCGGCGCCGTGCCCGCGGATCGCCTGCCTTTCCGTCCTGGCGTTCCCGTTTTTCCGGCCCAGGCCGCTGGCACGCTCACTCCCAGGGTGCGGCGGTCATCCCTCGAGAAACGAAGCCCGTACCTCGGGGACGCCTACCCGCGGAGATGGTGGTCCTACCCACCGGATTCGCACGTCCCCCGAGGGAGGACGGGCACGCTCCCTCTCCCGCAAGCGCTGATGCGAAGCTCGGGAGATACGAATCGTGGCTCCAGGCAGCTCAAATCCCCCTCTGGAGAGAAGAATCAGAATCCGCCTCGGCTGATTCGAATTCAACTCTGTTCGACTCGGCGCCGGCGGCCTCCGATTCGAATCCAGCGGCCTACGAATCAACCGGAGCGGAATACGCTACGCCACTCGGAGGGGACGAGACCGCTGAGGCAGGAGTCGGATCAGCGCCTCCAGGATTTGGATCAAGTCTCGCCGGAGTCGAATCGAATCGCCCTCCTTCCGATGCGAACGACGGCGGAGTCGAATCGAAACCTCAGGTTTAACCCCGCTCACCCGGAGGGGGAGGGTCGGGCTGTGCTGCTGCTGTTGGCACCTGCTCCGGGACAAGCTCGGAGCAGGTGCCCAGCGTTACTGCTTGATGGTATTCACAGAGCCGATGTGGTCGTCGATGTAGTCGATGGGCATATACACCGCCGTGCTCGTGCTGCCCGTGCCGGAGCCCGCGGTGTGTATGCCAACACCCGTGATGGTGCTCGAGGTCCCCGGGTAAAGGAACCACGGTCCTCCGCTGTCGCCACCTTCACTGATGTCTGCCTGTTGGGTATTGCTCACCCGGATCCATCCGGCGACGCCGTCCCGTGTCGCGTTCCCGTTGACGATCTCGCCACAGGTGATGCCGGTTGCATCGCCGGACTTGCAGACGATCATTCCGGCCTTCTGGTTCAGGAAGGTCATGATGGATGTCATGCGGAACGTGCCGGCCGCCGGGAATTCCGGAATGCCGTTCCTATCTTCATAGGCGATCGTGTTGTCCACCGTGAGGCCGGTCGTGTCCCAGATCTGATAGTCGTACTTGTCGCTTATACCATCCGCACCGTCCGGCGGTGCATCTCTGTGGGGTTTGTTAATCACCGGCCCCGACAAGGTCACGGAGTGATCACCGAAGTCGACATACATGGTATCCGGGCAATGCCCGGCCGTGAGAATGCCCCTTTTCGCCACACCGTTCAAGGTAAAGCTTACAGCATACCCAAGCGAGCAGTAGCCGCCAGCACCTCCTGGCGACGTAAAGATCGGGTTACCCCCGTACAGCCGGTCTCCGGGCTGCACACCGGTCGGCAGCGCCTCGATTTTCGGGATGAGCCCGACCTCTACCGTCGTATCACGCCTGCGAGCTCGCGGCAGGACGGACTCGACCCGTTCGACGTCACTGGGGTCTTCGACGATGACGGAGAATCTTTGGGTCTCGAGATTGTATTCCGAGGTGAAAGGGATGGAAAGCTGACGAAGCGCCGCATTGAGCTGGTCGAGGCTCCTCGCAGTCGCGCCCCGAGATCTCTTGGCACCCCTGAGCTTCACATGGGGACGAAGCTGGGGATCCAATGAATCCACCAGCGCCTTGCGGCTCTTATTGCTATTGCCTGCGAACCTGACGATAACTCGATACCTTGGCTTATGCGTAATGTACATGTCAGCGTAAGCCGGGTCGTTCTCTTTGTTGAGGCGGTCGGAAAGCTCCGCCACCTTGAACTGTAGGTCGAGCCGCTTTTGCGCCTCGGCCTGGTCGACACTGTAAGCTTCCATGAGATGAACAACCGCCGGGTTGGGCGGCTGATCCTGGGCGTGGGCCGCAAAAGAGATCGTCATCACGGCCAAAAGCAGACAGAAACAGCTTCTCTTCATTTCAACCTCCTAAGCCAAATAGTACTTTCGGGCAGTAAGATGGTATTGGCTTCACCAACTCGGCAGATGACAAACGGATCCCACCTCCAGGAATGAGGGTTTCCTCGCCGATGAGGAAGCGGCGGCCCTCAAAGGAGACCGCCACCACGTCATTTCCCCTCAGCTCGGGCTTGACGCCGGGAGGGAAAACGGCCGTTGCGCGCTCGCTCCCCTGGATGGCGACCGTGAGACAGCCGTCAATGACTTCGAGGCGGCCAGGGCTCGCAAGGCTGATGACCTCAACAGGGGACCTGGTTTCCGCAATGAAGGGCATAGAGGTCGGCTGTTCACCGGCCGGCATGGGGCTCGACGTACTGTTTCCCCCTGGAGGAGGGGTGGCTGCAAGCCCAGAATCAGAGGAAGGCGGGTCTTGAGCCGGCGTGGCACCAGTAGCGCTCACCTGTGGTGCCTCCCCGCGCCTGTCGTTATTATCAACGATCGGTGCGCACCCGAAGGCCATCACCAATAGAGTCCCCAGGATGAAGATATGAGTGATTCGCATCAGAGCCTCCAGCCCTCAGGCCACTTCCCACCCTGCCGAATTCGTACGGCGCTGTCGCCGAATCTTCTTCAACTCTGCAATCCAGATGCCATCCTACTCAAGGGAGAGGGCGTCGCCGGCTGAACGGCCGTCTCCATCCTACGGGGAATGGCCTTCATTCCTGAAGAAACGGAGACCATTTCCTCCGAAACCGCCTTCATTCCTGGAGAAACGTCCGCCGTTCCCACGGAAACGAGGATGATTTCGGGTGAAACGGCCGTCCTTTCGGGAGAGATGGCCACGATTCCTCGGGGAACGGCGGGCATTCCCCGAGGAACGGCGATCATTTCGGCGGGAATGACGATGATTTCCTGCCCGCTCAGCAACCCACCACGTAATCGGTCCGGTCAGCCCTTCGCCTCCACATACCGGCCGAAGTTGTCCAGGATGGCCTGCCAACCCTCGCGCTGCATCTCGGGCGAGTTCTCGGTCTCGGCGTCGAACGTCTCCTTCACGAGGACGCCGTCGGCCTGCTCGACGAACTCGATCTGGACCTCCCGGCCGTCGCTCATCCGGTACTCGATGGCCTTGTGGGGCTCGACGCGGGTGTAGGTGCCCTCGAAGTCGAAGCCCATGCTGCCGTCCCTGGCTTCCATGCGCGACGAGAACTTCCCGCCCTCGCGCAGATCGACGGAGCTCTGGGTGGTGTGCCAGTCATCCTGGGCCGAGTTCCACTTCTTGATATCCTCCGGGTTGTTCCAGGCATCCCAGACTTGGTTCAGTTCGGCCTTGACGACAGTCTCGATGGTGATCTTCATGCTTGCCTCCTTGGGTGAAGCCCGTGAGCGGGCCTACTTTACCCTCTAGTCGAACGGGGAGGGAGCCGATCGACAGGCAGGGGCGATGACTCCCAGTCTGCTAGGATCTTTCCAGGTCCTGAGCCGATGTCTCCCGACACCACCACCTGGAACCGCTGGCGCTACACGGTCTGGGCGCCCATCTACGACGCCGTGGCCCGTTTCGGGCGGCAGCGGCGGCGCTCCCTGGCGCTCCTCGCTCTGCAGCCGGGCGAACGGGTGCTCGTCGTCGGCGCCGGGACCGGGGCCGACCTGCCCTTCATCCCGGCGGGGGTGGAGGTGCTGGCGACGGATCTGACGCCGGCCATGCTCGCCCGGGCGCGCTCGCATGCCCGGCCCGGCGTCGAGCTCCAGGTGATGGACGGCCAGGCCCTGGACCTCCCGGACGCCAGCTTCGACGCCGTGATCCTCCACCTGATCGTGGCGGTCATCCCGGACCCCGTGGCCTGCCTGCGCGAGGCGGCGCGTGTGCTCAAGCCCGGGGGAAGGATGGCCGTCTTCGACAAGTTCCTGCCGGACGGCGCCCGGCCGAGCCCGCCGCGCCGCGCCGCCAACGCCCTCACCAGCTTCCTCTTCACCGACATCAACCGCCGCTTCGGCGACATCCTCGCCGCCTCCGGAGCGCCGCTCCGCGTCGAGCACGACGAGCCGGCGCTCTTCGGCGGGATGTTCCGTATCCTGCGGCTGGTGAAGCTACAATCCGTTCAGTAGCTCAGATTCTTCAAAAATGGGAGATGTGCCATGGGTATGATCGACGAGTTCAAGGAGTTCGCCGTCAAGGGCAACGCCATCGATCTGGCGGTCGGCGTGGTGCTGGGGGCCGCGTTCGGGAAGATCGTGACGTCTTTGGTCGATGACATCATCATGCCTCCTATCGGCCTCGCCCTGGGAGGCGTCGACTTCACCGATCTCTTCGTCAACCTGGGCCCGGGGTTCTACGCCTCTCTGGAGGAGGCGAAGGCGGCGGGGGCGCCGACGCTCAACTACGGCAACTTCCTCCAGAACATCGTCGACTTCCTTCTGGTGGCGCTGGCCTTGTTCCTCATCGTCCGGGTGATCAACCGGCTGCGACGGAGGAGGGAGGAGGCCCCGGCGGCGCCGGCCGCTCCCCCGGAAGAGGTGGCGCTGCTGCGCGAGATCCGCGACTCCCTCCAACGCCGGCCCGTGTAGCGGTCCAGCGACGCCGTCACATCACGGGCGGGCCGGCTCGAACAGCTCCACGGGGTTGCCGTCGGGATCCTCCAACTGGATCTGCTTCCCGCCGGGACCGGTCTCGATCTCGTTGCGGAAGCGGAACCCGGCCGCCTTCATCGCCGCCACCCGGGACGGCAGGTCATCGACCTCGAGCACCAGCCGGTTCCAGCCGCCCGGCTCCTGCCGGCGACCGTCCGGCAGGGGGCGGGAGCCGGAGCTCTGGGGACCGCTCAGCCAGAGGGAGAGATTGCCGTTGGTGACACTGGCGAACGCCGGCCCCGGTCGCTGCTCGAGCTTGAAGCCCAGTTGCGTATAAAAGGCCACGGAACGGTCGACGTCCTGACCTGGTAGCGGACCCCCACCGCCCGCGCGGCGGGTGGCGCGGGCTCGCCGGCCTGACCCGCGAAGCCCCCTATCACCAGCAGCCCCATCCCACTCAGTGCCGAGACGTATCTCTTCAACATGGGTCTCACCTCCTGATCGCGCCGTGCGGGACGGCGGCCGTGGCGGCCGTCCCGCGGTGTGGAGCTCATTGTGAGACCGCTGGCGCGGCCGGTATTGGAAATAATTGACCCGGCCGGCGATCAGCCGGACAGGGGGATGTGGTTCGGCAGGACCTGCCCGGTCCGCCGGCGGAGGTAGTCCGCGGGGCTGAGCCCGGAGAAGGCCAGAAAGTCGCGGATCAGGTGGGACTGATCGAAGTACCCGCAGTCCACCGCGATCGACGCCCAGTCCGGGGCCGCGGTCTGGGCCAGCGCCCGCGCGCGCTGGAATCGCCTGACGCGGCAGTACAGCTTCGGCGTCATGCCGATTTCGGCCGCGAACACCTGGATCAACCGGCGATGGCTCAGGCCGACACGCTCCGCGACTTCGCGCACCCTCACCTCCGAGCCTGTCTGCCCGAACGCCCCGAGCGCCGCCGGGACCGCGCCATGGCGCGCTGGTGAGTGGATGAGGCGCGAGAGGAGAGCCTGCTCGAGCAGGGAGAACCGCGCCGCGGCGGTGGCGGCGGCGCAGAGCCGTTCGCGAAGCTCGGCGGCCTGCGCTCCCCAGAGCCATCCAAGGTCGACGTGCGCATCGGCCAGCTCGTCCGCCGGTAGGCCGAGGAACGGGAACGCGCCGCCCGGCTTGAAGTGCACGCCCAGGATCGACGCGTGCTGGAACGGATCGATCACGAAAAATCGGCTGTAGGTCCCGGAGACGACTGCCCCGGAGTACCGCGTGCAGCGGTCAGGCTGTGAGGAGTCGTAGGTCCGGATCTCGTCCTCGCGAAGATTGATCACCAGCTCAATCGTCCCGCTCGGCAGGATCCGCTCCCTCGCGTGCGGCGGCGCATCGGAGCACAGCCAGAAGCGCTCGATGAAGCTGCTGAGAGGAGCCGCGGGAGTATGGGATCGGTAGTGCATGGCAGGACTACATCGACGCGTCCTGGACGATCTCCCAGCCGTTGGCGCCGCGGCGCAGGACGATCAGGGTGAGCCCCTCGGCGTCCTTGCGCTCGCCGCCCTCGGGATATGAGAGCTTCCAGCGGGCGGCGACGGAGACGCCATGGACACGGCTCGGCCGGGCGCCGCCCAGCATGGTGACCTCCGTGCCCGACGCCGGCCGGGTCTCCAGAACCTCCAGCGTCAGGGTCCCCATGGCCTGGCGGTCCGGATAGCGTTTCCGGTAGCGGTCGAGGACGGCCTGGCGCCCCTGGGTGACGCCACTGGAGGTGAGGAAGGTGGCGTCGTCGGCATAGACCGAGGTGAAGGCCTCGAGGTCACCCCGACTCCAGGCCTCCGCCTGCTTCTTCAACAGAGCCTCGACCTCGGCCACGTCCGTCTTCGTGCGCCGCTCGGCAGCGATGCGGTCCCAGAGGCCGGGGCCGAAGTGGCCGACATAGCGGTGGGGCTCGGAGAAGGCGGGATCGCCGAGCACCTCGTCGGAGCCGGCGAAGCGGTGGCCGGTCTCGGTGAGCCAGGTGAAGAGGCGGTCCCACTGCGCGGCGCTCACCTCCGTGGCATGGAGGAGGAGGATCTGCGGCGTCTGCCGGCCGAAGAGGCGGTCGCCCACGGCCTCGTGGCCGCGGATCTCCAGGTGGAGCGACTCGTGGTACTGCTCGGCCACCCGGTCCATCGCCTGCCGGTCCCCCTTCTTCCGTGCCTCGACCCAGGGCTCTTCGAACGACCAGTCCTGGTTGTCCAGCGTCACCGGGAGGTTGCGCTGGCCGGACTGAGCGAGGTAGGCACGCATGGCGTCGAGCTTCTCCGGCGTATCCCCCTCGCGCAGGAAGGGGAAACGGAAGAAGCGGACGGTGCGGCCGCTGGGCTCCAGGAGCGCTGCGACCTGCTTGCGGCCGGCTTCGACGTCGGCGATGTACTCCGCCGGCGCGGTGCGGGTGTAGCTGAGGTGCTTGTAGGAGTGGTTGCCCAGCTCGTGCCCCTGTTCGAGCCACATCCGGAGGAGCTCGACGTCCTTCTCTCCCTGCACCCGGTCCCAGGTGACGAGCCCGACGGCGCGGATGCCGTGCTTGCGGAGCGCCAACAGCATCTCGCGGGTGATCCGCTCGCGCTCCGCCGGGTCCGGGTGGAGCTTGGCCGACACGATCGGCAGGTCATCCACCGTGATCACCACCGGCCGGCGCGGATCCGAGCCCGGCACCACCGTCGCCGATGCGGAACGGAGGATCGAGCCCGAGCCGGCGAAGACCAGGAGGAAAGAGAGGATTGCGAGGCGGCGCGTGGGAGTGTTGGGCATGGAGACCTTTCTAGAATCCTTCGCCCGCCACCGGAACCGCCGGCACCAGCGGCCCCAGCGGCGGATCTCCCTTGTAGAGGACCCGCTCCAGGAACAGCCCCGACGGCGGGGCGGTCCACTCGGCGGGGAGACCTTTGCCGGAGCGGGGGGCCTGGCCGGCGAGGAGCTTCTCGAAGCCGGCGAGATCGAGGTCTCCCCCGCCCACCTGGACCAGCGTCCCCACCACCCGCCGCACCATCTTCCAGAGGAAGTGCGAGGCCGTGACCCGGACCAGGATCAGGGCGCCGTCGGTCTTCACCTCCAGGCCCTCCACCACGACCAGGGTGCTGGTCTGCTCCGCCGGCTTCTCACAGAAGAGCCGGAAATCGTGCCGGCCCGGCAGGAGGGCGGCGGCCTCGCTCATGCGGCGGACATCCAGCGGGCGCTTGACCCACCAGACGAAACGCTTCGCCAGGGCCGTGCGGCGGCGGCAGATCTGGTAGACGTATGAGCGGGAGATGGCGTCGTGCCGGGCGTGGAAGCGGTCCGGCGCCGGGGTCAGGGAGAGGACGTGGATGTCCGGCGGCAGCAGGTCGTTGAGCTCGCGGCGGAACGGCTCGGGATCGATCGGCCGCCGCAGCCGCAGGTGGGCGGCCTGCGCCAGGGCGTGGACGCCGGCGTCGGTTCGGCCGGCTCCGCCGATCTCCTGGACGGCGCCGCCGGTCTCCTCGACGGCCCGGCGCAACTCGCCGGCCACCGACTTGGCGTTCTGCTGCTCCTGCCAGCCACGGTAGCGGGTCCCTTCGTATTCGAGGGTGAGACGGTAGGTCGGCACGGCGTCCTACAGCCTCACCTTCCGCGACACCATCGTGGTGTCGCCGTCCTGGAAGGTGGAGGCCGTGGCGGGACGGGCCTTCACCAGCGCCTCGCCGCCCGCCGGCAAGCCCGGAGAGCGGTCCAGCACGTACCAGTCCGCGGGGGCGGACGCGCCCAGCACGGCCTGCACCTCGATCCCCTGGGGTGGCACGGAGAGGAAGGTCAGAGTGCGGTAGGCGGGGGCCTCCCGCGAGCCCGGCTGGGGTCCGCCGCGGCCCGTGAGCTCGTCCAGGCGCAGGGGGATGCCCCCCACCTCCATGCTTTCGACCTGCGCGGCCGCCGGCATGATCAGCCCGGCGATCCAGGCGCCTCGGGGTGAGGACAGCCGGAAGCGGACCGTCCGCTTGCCACCCGTCGCCGTATTCTCCAGGACCGTGAGGTCCGGCGCCGGCAGGGCGGCCGCCGGAGCCGGCGCGGCGAAGGCCCGCGCGAACGGCGGCGACCAGGGGAAGGGCTGGACGGCGCTGTCACCGAACTTGGCCCCCTGCCGCAAGGACTCGGGGAAGGGGGGAGCGAACCGCGCCAGCCAGCGGGCCTGGCCCGTGTCCCCGTCCAGGTGGTACTGGAGGGAGACCGGCTGGGGCGAAGTCTCCGTGAAGACCGGCGACTGGCGCCCCACCATCAAGAGAACGACGGCGAGGACCACCGCGCCCAGCGGCACCCAGCGGCGCCAGAGCGCCCCGCTCCCGGGGACGAGGGGCGCCAGAGCGGTCAGCAGGAGGGTGAGGAGGACGCCGATCACCAGGAACGCCCCGCCGCCGAGGCCGTCGTAGAGCGGCAGGATCACCGGGAACCAGAGGAGCGCCGCGACCACCAGCGGCAGGATCGCCGCCAGCGCCCACCGGCCCCTCGGGAGAAGCGCCCCGGCGAGACCCGCGACCAGCGCAGGGACAACGAAAAGATAGCTGATGCCGGTGGCCAGAAAGGCCACCACCAGGCCCAGCACCGACCACCAGAGCCAGACGCCGGCCCACAGGCCGCCGAGGCCGGCCCGCCGGAAGAGGCCCGCGGCCAACAGCACCACGCCCAGGACCAGCAGCCAGAGGGCGGCCAGGTACGGCAGCGGGTTCGCCAGCCAGGCCACGTTCATCGCGCCTAGCGCCCGCAGGGCGAATTGCAGCAGGAAGGCCGCGAGTGCGCCCGCGATCAGCACCAGGAGGAAGCCGAGGACGCCGGCGACGACGGCCCGGCCGGTGAGGGTCCGGCTCCGTACCGACCGCGCCACGGCGGCCACCACCAGGATCAGCGCCAGCGCCGCGAGCCCCAGGGTCCAGGGCTCCGGCCACCGCACCACGAACAGGCTCAAAACGTCGAAGAAGACGGCGCTGCCGCGCGGCGGGTTGGCGATGTCCGCCTCCCCCAGGCCGCGCACCGCCGCCAGGGCGTTGTCGCCGTGGTGCTGGAGGCTCGCCGGCGAGGCGGTCTCCAGGTTGTCCAGGGCGGTGTGGTAGTGGGCCGGCTTGCGGATGTAGGCGAAGTTGAGCCCCGGCACCGGGTCCGGACGGCGCTTGAAGACCGTCAGGTCCGTGTCGTTGGGGAGCTGGTCGTAGATCGTGGCGAAGACCGAGCTGGTCACCGGCCGGGGCGCGTTGCGGGCATAGCTCGAGACCAGCCAGGCGTTGGGGCCGCTGGTCTCGAACATCAGGCTCGGTCCGGCGCTCCCCCGGGCCTCCAGGTTGATGATCGCCTTCACCTCGCGCGCGGCCGGGTGGTAGTCGGCGAAGGCCTTGGCCCCCAGCAGCCCGGCCTCCTCGCCGTCGTCGAGGACGAGGAGGACGTCGTTCCTGAGCGGCGGCCCGGCCTTGAGGATGCGCGCCACCTCCAGGATGGCGGCCACGCCGCTCATCGCGTCCGAAGCCCCGGGGCCTCCGGCCACCGAGTCGTAGTGCGCCATCATCATCACGACACCGGTGGACTGCCGGCCGGGCAGGCGGGCGAACACGTTCTCCACCCAGGCGCAGTTGCCGACCCCTCCGAGGTTGCAGGAGAAGGCCCGCTGCACGTCCGGCTCATAGCCGAGGGCGCGCAGCCGGGCGATGATGCGGTCCCGCACCAGCGCGTTGGCCGGGCTGCCGACGGGATGCGGCCGCTGGTCCCCGAGGAGCTCCTGCTGCACCTGCCGCGCCCGCCCGGCGGAGAACTCCGCCGCCGGCGCGTCCGCCGGCCGCGGCGCCGGCGCCTGCGACCGCATCACGACCAGCGCCAGGACCAGCGCCAGGAGAACGAGCGCGGCGGCCAGCCCCCAGCGCGGCGTCTCCCCGGGTTCTACGGTGTTGCTCGTCTCCATCCGGTCAACCATCGGCCCCAACCTCCTCCAAGAGAACAGGTCCATGCGAGGCAATTCGCGCCGGGATTCTACCAGTACATCCCCGGGGGGCTCCGCGCGGCTCTTCCACAGCAATCGGTTGACGACGCGCCCCTCCTCCTCGTACTCTCGCCGCGCATGAATCTCAGCCAGGAAGAGCTCCTGTTCGGGCGCATCGCGCTCCACTACAAGCTCGCCAGCCAGGAGCAGCTCAACGCTGCCGCCGCCATCCTGACCAGTGAGGGAGGGCTGCGCGGGCTGGGCGAGATCCTGGTCGACCAGGGAATTCTCCAGCAGATCCAGCTCGACCAGCTCCGGGCGGTGCAGCGGGACTACGTCGCCAAGAAGCAGGGGCAGACCGCCACCGCGGCCTCGGCTCCCATGACCATCGAGGCCGCGGACGCCGCCCCGCTGCCGGAGTCGCCGATGCCCACGGAGGCTCCGGAGCCGGCACCGCCGCCCGAGCCGTCGTGGCGCACGGCGGAGCGCCCGCTCCTGGAGCTGCTCGTCCAGGCGATCCGCCAGGGGGCGAGCGACATCCACGTGCACTGCGGCGCCACCCCCAAGGTGCGGCTCCAGGGGACGCTTGAGGAGGTGGACTCCACGCTCCTCACCGCCGCCGAGACCGACAGCTGGGTGCGCGACGTGCTGACGCCGGAGCAGATCGAGGCCCTGGAGAAGCACGGTCAGGTGGACTTCGCCTACAACATCCCCGGCGTGGGGCGCTTCCGCAGCAACGCCTACCGGCAGCAGCGCGGCGTCGACGCGGTCTTCCGGGCGATCCCGCCGACGCCTCCGACCCTGGAGGGCCTCGGGCTACCGGGGTCCCTCGCCCGCTTCACCGACTTCCATCAGGGCATGGTGCTGATCACCGGCCCGTCGGGCTGCGGCAAGTCGTCGACGCTGGCGGCCCTGATCAACATCCTCAACGAGTCGCGGCCGGACCACGTCATCACCATCGAGGACCCGATCGAGGTGCTCCATCCGTCCAAGCGCTGCGTCGTCAATCAGCGCCAGGTGGGGCGCCACACCGGCTCCTTCGCCCGTGCCCTCCGGGCGGCGCTGCGCGAGGACCCCGACATCATCGCCATCGGCGAGCTGCGCGACCTGGAGACGATCCAGCTCGCCCTGACCGCCGCCGAGACCGGCCACCTGGTGCTGGCGACCCTCCACACCAGCAACGCCATCCGCACCGTCAACCGCATCCTGGGCGTCTTCCCGCCGGCGCAGCAGGAGCAGATCCGCACCATGTTCTCCGAGTCGCTGCGGGCGGTGGTCTCCCAGCGCCTGGTCAACCGCGCCGACGGCGCGGGGCGGGTGCCGGCGCTCGAGGTGCTGGTGGCGAACAAGGCCGTGGGCAACCTGATCCGGGACAACAAGACTTTCCAGCTCCGCTCGGTGATCCAGACCGGCGGCTCGCAGGGCATGTGCCTGCTGGACGCCTCGCTCCAGGAGCTGGTCAAGAACAAGGTGATCACCCGCCAGGAGGCGCTGCGGCACTGCGAGGAGCCGCAACGCTTCGCGGGCTGACCGGAGCCCCCGCCATGGCCCGACTGCACGAGCTCTTCCTTCACCTCAAGAACCACGGCGCCTCGGACCTCCACCTGGCCTCCGGGCTCGAGCCGCGCGTCCGCGTCCACGGCGAGCTCGAGGCGGTGCCGGGCTGGCCGGTGCTGGACAACGAGGCCATGCTCGGCCTGCTGCGCGAGATCGCCTCCGACGAGCAGTGGGAGGAGTACCGGCGCTGCGGCGACCTCGACTTCGCCTACGGCTTCGAAGGGGTCGCCCGCTTCCGCGCCAACTATCTGGAGCAGTCGAACGGCGCCGGCGCGGTCTTCCGCATGATCCCCGAGGAGATCGTGCCGCTCGAGAAGCTCAAGCTCCCCAAGGCGATCGAGAGCCTGGCCCACCTGCAGCAGGGGCTGGTGCTGGTCACCGGCCCCACGGGCTCGGGCAAGTCCACCACCCTCGCCGCGCTGATCGACTACATCAACACCACCCGCGCCGCACACATCATGACGGTCGAGGATCCCATCGAGTACCTGCACCGGGACCACCACTCGATCGTCAACCAGCGCGAGGTCGCGGTCGATACCCGCACCTTCTCGCACGCGCTGCGGAGCGCGCTGCGCCAGGATCCCGACGTGATCCT